>JAAVYX010000065.1 GCA_022791355.1 Clostridiales bacterium
ATGCCGAACTTATCGTTGATAACCTTGGCCAGAGGCGCCAGACAGTTGGTGGTGCAGGAAGCGTTGGAAACAACCTTCATGTCGGCGGTGTACTTGTCCAGGTTGACGCCGCAGACAAAGGTGGGGGTCTCCTTATCCTTAGCGGGAGCGGAGATAACGACCTTCTTGGCGCCGGCCGCCAGATGGGCGCTGGCCTTCTCGGTGGTGCAGAACACGCCGGTGGACTCTACCACATACTCGGCGCCGCACTCGCTCCACTTAATATCGGCGGGGTTCTTCTCAGCGTATACGCTGATGGCCTTGCCGTTGACAACCAGCTTGCCGTTCTCGGCCTTGATCTCGCCGTCGAACTTGCCGTGGATGGTGTCGTACTTGACCATGTAAACCATGTAGTCAACGTCGATGAAGGGATCGTTGATGCCCACAACCTCGAAAACCTCGGGCTGGGCGACAGCCGCGCGGAAAACCAGTCTGCCGATGCGGCCGAAACCGTTGATACCAACTTTAATCATTGTATTTCTACCTCCTAAAATGATGATAGTCTTATTTTAATCCGAATGGGGAAAATATGCAAGAGCTTTGTTAGAATTTTAACCATTCATTCATCAAATTTATTCCCATTCCGGCCCGTTCCGGGAAGAACTACAAAATTCGCACGTTGGAGGACAAAACCTTGCCCAATTGGAAAAGTCGTTCAGGGACGCATATCCCCTATACCAAACCCACCGCCTTGAAAATACAGGAAAAGCGCTACCAGCCATCTTCGGCCGAACGGGCGCTGGCCGAGCTGCGGGAGGCCATGGCCGTCTATCTTTATCACTGCGAGCTGGAGGGGCAGCGCAGATGGGCCTATCGCGCCCTGCGGGAGCTGTGTAACCTCTCCTCCCTGCTGGATTCCCCGGCCCCCTGTCCGGTGTCGGCCGGACCCTGCGTGGGCGGTATTGTCGACGCGGCGGTGGTCCTGGCCGCAGCCGGCGGCTACGGCCTGCGCGCCCGGGTGGAGGCCGCCCCGACCTACCCGGTTCTGCTGGACCCGGCCGCCCTGCGGGCGGGGATCTTCAACCTCATCGGCAACGCCTGCCGCCACGCCCCCGACCGGCAGGCCCAGCTGTGGGTGCACTATAGCTCCTCCCACTGCCGGATTCGTATTGTGAATCAGGCGGCCGTATATCCCCGAGCCGACCTGGGGCTTATGGCGGCTTCTGCAGCGGCCGCCCGCCTTTCCGGCGGCCTGCGTCTGCTCTTCTGCGGCGGCAGGCTTACGGCGGCTCTGGACTTTCCCCTGCCGCCGGCCGCCCCGTCGGAGCAGCTCCGGCCCTCCCGGGGGCTGGCCGAGTATTTGGGCGATCCTTTTTCCCCCGCGTATATAGGTTTGGCAGATTTAGGGTATATTCCCGGTTGCGCTGGACAATAATGCGGTATATACTGATAGATGGAAAGGGACCAGCATCACAGCTGCTCTATCACATCATACAAGGGGGAATAAATATGCTGTACACGCCTATGACCAAAAAAGCCATGCAGCTCGCTTACGACGCCCATAAGGAACAGAGAGACAAAAATGGTTTGCCTTATATTTATCATCCCTTCCATCTGGCCGAGCAGATGGATACCGAGCAGAGCATCTGCGCCGCCCTGCTCCACGACGTCGTGGAGGACTCGGAGACGACCCTGGAGGATCTGCGGGCGGCCGGCTTCACCGCGGAAGTGGTGGAGGCCGTGGAGCTGCTGACCCGCCAGCCGGACGTTCCCTACCTGACCTATATCGAACGGCTGCGGCAGAGTCCCCTGGCCGTCAAGGTGAAACTGGCCGACCTGCGGCATAACGCCGACCTCTCCCGGATGGATATTATCGACAGCGCTGCCAGAGAGCAGGAGGAGCTGCACCGGCAGGCAATCGATATTTTGACTAGAAAATAACGATGTTTCCTGTTAGGCTGTTCGGGATGTTTCGCGCCAGGCGTACCTTTCTTCTTTCTTCAATACCGTGTGTAACGGCGTTTGACGTCAGGCCTTACTAGATTGGATTGAGAAAAGGAGACCTGGCGCGGAACCTCGCTCCCATCTCAAAAATAAAAACGCAAAACCAATCTCTACATAAAGAGCAGGAATTGCTTTCCAGACAAAAAAGGTGTATAGTATATTCCAGATTATGCAATAAATGGAATAGAAAGGAAGTTCACAATGGAACAGTTTACTTATTTTATGCCCACCAAGCTCTTTTTCGGCGCGGGCGCGCTGGACAAGCTGGGAACCGAGCCCCTGCCGGGCAAAAAAGCCCTGATCGTCATTTCGGCCGGAACCTCCATGCGCAAATACGGCTATCTGGACCGGGTACAGTCCCTGCTGGAGAAGAACGGCGCGGACTATGAGGTTTTCGATAAGATTCTGGCCAATCCGGTCAAGTCCCACGTTATGGAGGGAGCGGCCCTGGCCAAGGAGACCGGATGCGATTTTGTAGTCGGCCTGGGCGGCGGCAGTTCCATCGACTCGGCCAAAGCCATCGCCGTCATGGCGGCAAACGGCGGGGACTATTGGGATTACATCAACGGCGGCAGCGGCAAAAACCAGCCCTTGCAGGCCCGTCCCCTGCCCATTGTCGCCATTACCACCACCGCCGGCACAGGCACCGAGGCCGACCCCTGGTCGGTTATCACCAAGGAGGAAACCGGGGAGAAAATCGGCTTTGGCAGCGATATGACCTACCCTGTGTTCTCGGTCATCGACCCCGACTTGATGGAGAGCGTCCCGCCCCATCTGACCGCCTATCAGGGCTTTGACGCCCTCTTCCACTCCACCGAAGGGTATATCGCCAACAACGTCACCCCGGTCAGCGACATGTTCGCCCTAAAGGCCATTGAGTTGGTTGGGGAGTATCTGCCCCGGGCGGTGAAGGACGGGACGGATAAAGAGGCCCGGGCCATGGTGGCTCTGGCCAACACCCTGTCCGGCTTTGTGGAGTGCATGTCGGGCTGTACCTCGGAGCATTCCCTGGAACACGCCCTGAGCGGCTTCCATCCGGAGGTGCCCCACGGCGCGGGATTGATTGCCATTTCCCTGCCCTACTATAAGATGTTTGCGGACCACAACGCCTGTCCCGACCGGTTTATCGCCATGGCCAAGGCCCTGGGCAAGACAGGCGCGGCCGCCCCGGACGACTTTGTGGCAGCCCTTTCCGCGTTGCAGACGGCCTGCGGCGTGGACGATATCAAGCTGTCGGCCTACGGCGTTCAGAAGGACGAGGCCCGTAAAATCGCCATGCACGCGCTGGATACCATGGGCGGGCTTTTTGAAAAGGACCGTTATAAAATGTCTTTGGAGGAGATCGCCTCTATTATGGAGGACGCGTATAAATAAAGCGTTTTTAAGCCCCCGGCTACTGCCGGGGGCTTTTTCGTTAAGATAGGGGAGACGTTCCAGCTTTCCGCGTACGAATCCTTCATTATCTAAACTAGCAGAGCTTGCGCTCCTGACGATGTTAAACCAGGTTTTGGAGTCATAACAAAAGTAGGCCTGGCACGAAGCCTCGCGCTCGCTGATAAAAAGGAAAGAATTTCGGCCCGCCCCCAAAAATAAAACATATAAGATTATTAAGATTAACGGCATGTCGGCGCGAAAGTTGCAATTTGCGTCCGGCGGTTTCGCCTGTTTGCGGCCGCCTCACAAGTATACACGCAAAGCGTATGAAATATTGACACAAACCGTCTTGGATTTTGGAAAAATCCCCACCTTGTAAAATCGACGAAATAGGAGTAAAATATTTAAAAATATAGGGGGAAACCGGGCCGTTCGAAATGGGGACGCGCCGTCCCCGAGCTGCTTTTTTCGGCAGACCTGTTTTGGTGCGCCGCGGCCCTTCGCCCGGCGGAAAAATAGGAATAAGCAAACGATGGATGCTTTGTCTTAAAGACGGCGCGGCGGTTTCCGCTGGCCGTCTTTTTTCCTGTTTAGAGCGGGGCTTGTTCCCCAAACGGGAAATATAGGCGTTCTACTGCAAAGCGCCGTTCTCGGCGTCAAAAATTCCTCGCTATCTGCCTTTTCGGTTTTAAAACAGTTCTGGACGGAACCATTTGATGAAAGACGAGGGTGATGAAAAGAATGGAACAGCATAAAATTTACCTCACGCTGGAAAACGGCCGGGTTTTCGAGGGCTACGCCTTCGGAGCCGCGGGCGAGGCCACGGGCGAAATCGTTTTTACCACAGGTATGACAGGCTATTTGGAGACCCTCACCGATCCCAGCTACTGCGGCCAGATTGTGGTGCAGACCTTTCCGCTCATCGGAAATTACGGGGTGATTCCGGACGACTTTGAGAGCCCAAGGCCCAGGCTTGCCGCCTATGTGGTGCGGGAATACTGCGAGGACCCTTCCAACTTCCGCTGTCAGGGGACCCTGGACGCCTACCTGAAAAAGGAGGGCGTGACGGGCCTTTGGGGGGTGGATACCCGGGAGCTGACCCGTATCATCCGGGAGCGGGGGGTTATGAACGCCAAAATCACCCGTACCCCGCCCGAAGTCGAAACGGTCCGGCGGGAGCTGGCGGACTTTGCCGTCCGGGGAGCGGTGGAAGCGGTGAGTATCCGGGAGGAGGAGCGGTACGCGCCGACGGAGGTAAAGCGCCGGGTTGCGCTCTGGGACTTTGGAGCCAAACACAACATCCGCCGGGAGCTGGTAAATCGGGGCTGCGAGGTGGTCTGCCTGCCCCAGAGCGTCTCGGCCGAGGCTATCGCGGCCTACGCGCCCGACGGGGTCATGCTTTCCAACGGGCCGGGGGACCCGGCGGAAAACGCAGGCGTGATTGAGGAGCTGCGCCGGCTGTGTGAGAAGAAAATCCCCACCTTTGGCATCTGTCTCGGCCATCAGCTGCTGGCCCTGTCCCAGGGGGGAAAGACGGGTAAGCTGAAATACGGCCATCGGGGGGCCAATCAGCCGGTGAAGGACCGGCAGACCGGCCGGGTCTATGTCACCAGCCAGAACCACGGATACGCCGTGCTGCCCGAAAGTCTGCCCGATACGGCCCAGATGCGGTTTGTAAACGCCAACGACGGCACCTGCGAGGGGATCGATTATACCGATATGCCGGCCTTTTCGGTCCAGTTTCACCCGGAAGCCTCGGGGGGGCCGCGGGATACCATGTTTTTATTTGATCGGTTTATTGAATTGATGGACCGGCATAAACGATAGTTTGGGGTTTCTTCTGTTTTTAATTTAGACTGGGATAGAGGTTTCGCGCCAGATTTCCTTTTCTTATTCCTCCATTATCTGCTCGCGAGGCGCGACATACTTTTCTTTGCGCAAAGAAAAGTATAGATTTCTCTGCGGCCCATCTAAGCGAACAGCCAAAGGCTGTTCGTTGCTTCCCGCAAGGGACGCTCCTCTCCGAGGAGCGCTAGAGGGCCTCACAAAAATTATACTTTGCAAGGCAAAGTAAATAAAAGATGCGCCTCCCGGAAATCCTGCGGATTTCCTCTAAACCCTTTCGACTGGGTCAAGAGGAAAACCGTAGGTTTTCCGCGGGGACACCCTTCCTGAACGACACAGAGGGCTCCGCCCTCTGGACTCCCGCCCTACGGGGTACCTCCCTGCAACTCTTCCCTTAACTCTACCCGCTTCCCCTCAGCCGCAGGCTGCTAACCTTAACGCTTCCCGTTAGTTGTTGCAAGACAGGTTCTCCCCATTCCTAGTCGGCCTCTTCTATCATTTACTCTCGTAGCTATGAACC
>JAAVYX010000066.1 GCA_022791355.1 Clostridiales bacterium
GATTGGTACAACGGCGGCATGGAGCACACCACCCTGCATCTGCTCTACAGTCGGTTCTGGCATAAGTTCCTTTACGATAACGGTATTGTCCCTACATCCGAGCCCTATGCCAAGCGTACCAGTCACGGTATGATTTTGGGCGAGAACGGGGAGAAGATGTCCAAATCCCGGGGCAATGTGGTCAACCCCGACGATATCGTGCGGGACTACGGGGCCGACACCATGCGTCTGTACGAGATGTTTATCGGAGACTTTGAGAAGGCGGCGCCCTGGAGCTCCAAGTCCATCAAGGGCTGCGGCCGGTTTTTGGACCGTATCTGGGCCCTGCAGGATAGCTTGACCGACGGGGAGGGCTACCGGCCCGCCTTAGAGGGCGAGTTCCACCGCACCATCAAAAAGGTGACCGGCGATATCGACGAACTCAAATGCAACACGGCCATCGCGGCCATGATGGCCCTGCTCAACAGCGTGGCGGCGACCGGGTCCATCACCCGGGGCGAATACCGGACCTTCCTGATCCTGCTCAATCCCTTTGCGCCCCACATCACCGAGGAGCTGTGGCAGCTGGCCGGATTCGAGGGTATGCTCAACCAGGCGGCCTGGCCGGTATACGATGAGGACAAATGTAAAGTTGCGACCGTCGAAATCGTAGCCCAGGTCAACGGCAAGACGAGGGGACGGTTGCAGGTGGACGCCGGCATTGACGCGGCCTCGGCTATCGCTCTGGCTAAGACGGACGAAAAGGTGGCGGCCGAAATTGATGGAAAATCCATCATAAAGGAATTGTACGTCCCTGGAAAACTGGTAAATATAGTCGCGAAATAAAGAAAAGGGCTTGACAGATAATTGATTGCCATAGTATAATAACTTGGTAATTTGATTTTACCCCTGCATTCCTGCGGAGGGAGGGATTTAGTAGATGAGCCAGGTACGCGTAAAAGACAACGAATCTCTGGAGAATGCACTCCGGCGCTTCAAGAAGCAGACCGCCCGTGACGGTGTGATTCAGGAAGTGCGCAAGCGGGAGCATTATGAAAAGCCTTCTGTAAAGCGTAAGAAGAAATCGGAAGCAGCCCGTAAGCGTAAGTTCCGCTAAGGGTCGGATAACCGGTATTGCAAAAAGCGGCTGTGTAAACAGCCGCTTTTTTCTGTGGCGTCATCATTGCTAAACGGTTAGGATTCCTGATGGGCGGCCCGGCGGATGCCAATGCTATCATAGGCTTGCGTCTATGATAGCATGCAGGCTTTCAGAAAAGATTTCGCCCGCCTTTTTTAAAAGGCGGTGGGGTCGAGGGGCAAAGCCCCGTTGCGTCCCGCAGGACGCGAAATCCTTAAGAAAGCAATGCGCAAGTAGCCGAAATCTTCCTTTGGAAGATTTCGGCCGAACCCGCGCCGGGGATTCCCCGGTGTTCCGCAGGAACACGGAGGGCTTGTGCATTTTACTGGTTGTTCGACAAGCTGAATGATACCATAGGCTTGCGCCTATAGTATAATAACCGCTTTGCGGTTATTATACTATAGATATCTATCGCTATGTATCTGTCAGACGCTTGATCTCTGTCCGGAAGGTCAGGCAGAGCCGGTTTCTGCCGGGACTGCAATACAAGACCGCTGGGCCGCTTATATATGGAGGAAACGACATGGCGCTGCTGTTGCCTGATTACCGGGTTCGCCGGGTCACTGATATAAAGCCTGCCTTTCTGCGGGAACTGGGGGTGGGGGCCCTGCTGCTGGATGTGGACAACACCCTTTCCACCCACGGCGGCCAGACCCCGCTGAAGGGTCTGGCGGAATGGATCCGCTCCATGCGGGAGCAGGGAATTCTTCTGCTGATTGTATCCAACGCACGAAAACGGCGGGTAGAGCCCTTTGCCGGCAGACTGGGGCTGGATTTTCAAGCCCTGAGTTTAAAGCCCCTGCCCTTCGGTTATCTGCGCGCCGTCCGGCGGCTGGGACTGAAAAGACGGCAGGCGGCCATTGTAGGCGACCAGCTTTTTACCGACGCGCTGGGCGGCAACCTGGCCGGGGTGACGACGATTCTGGTAGAGCCCATACTGGCCGAGAAGGGGCGCAGCTTTGTTCTGCGCAGAAAATGGGAGAAGCGTATTCTCTCCCGGCATACGATTCCCGGCCCGCGTTTAGCGGCCGGAAATAAACAGGCCGGTGCGTCCCGGCCCCGCGCGGCGCAGGTCCAGAGGAGAAAGGAAGAAAAAAAATGACGGATAAAAGAAACGCCTCTACAGCACGGTTCGGTCCTGCGGGAAACGCCCAAAGCTTTACCGAGATGGGATATAAAACCAGTTTACAGGTGCCGGAATACATCGTGAAAATGGGGCTGGACGCTTTCGAGTACCAATGCGGCCGCGGGGTGAACATCGGCGAGGAGAAGGCCCGGCAGTTAGGGGCTTTGGCCGCCGGGCAGGGGATTGCCATGAGCCTCCACGCCCCGTATTATATTTCCATGTCCTCGCTGGAGGAGGAAAAAAGGGACAACTCGGTCAACTACATCTTGGCCAGCGCCCGGGCGGTGGATTGGATGGGAGGCGACCGCATCGTGGTCCATTCGGGCTCCTGCGGCAAGCTGACTAGGGAACGGGCTTTGGAGCTGGCTCTGGAAACCATGCGAAAGGCTCTGGACGCTCTGGACGCCGAGGGGCTTTCCCACATCCGGGTATGTCCCGAAACCATGGGAAAGATCAACCAGCTGGGGGATTTAAACGAGGTTCTCACCCTATGCGAGATGGACGAGCGGCTGCTGCCCTGTATTGATTTTGGGCACCTCAACGCCCGTACCCACGGAGGATTACAAACCATGGCCGATTTCCAGGAGATTTTCGACGCCATGGAAAACCGGCTGGGCAGTTCACGTATGAAGGAATTTCATTCCCATTTCTCCAAAATCGAGTACACGGCCGGCGGGGAGAAGCAGCATTTGACCTTTGCGGATACTGTCTTTGGACCCGACTATATGCCGGTGATGGAGCTGATCGCCAAGAAGGGCTGCACGCCTACTGTTATCTGCGAGTCGGCCGGCACCCAGGCCGAGGACGCGAAAGTTATGAAGGAGGCCTACTGGGCCGTCATGGAAAGGCAGGGATAAGCCATGTCTGCGAAAAAAATCCTGGTGCTCAACGGTCCCAACCTGAATCTGCTGGGCAAGCGGGAACCGGCGGTCTACGGCCGGCAGACCCTGGAGGATATCTGCGCCCTGATTACAGCGAGGGCCAAGGAAAGGGGCCTCCAATGCGATTTTTACCAGTCCAACAGCGAAGGGGCGCTCATCGATAAGATTCATACCGTGCTGGACGGGTACGACGGCTGCGTTTTTAACGCCGGGGCCTACACCCATTACAGCTACGCCCTGCGGGACGCAATCGCGTCGGTGGAAAAGCCCTTTATCGAGGTGCATATGTCCAACGTCCACAAGCGGGAGGAATTCCGGCGTCATTCGGTGCTTTCGCCGGTCTGCGCCGGGGTCATCGCCGGCTTTGGGGCGGACAGCTACCTGCTGGCCTTGGACGCTTTGCAGGGTATCTTAGACAAACAGGAGCGACAGATATGACCAGGATAGAAAGCTTGCTTTCCAGTTTGCAGCCGGGGGTGGGTTATCTGATCGTCACCCCGGTCAACCGCCGGTATCTCACCGGCTTTCCTTCCTCTCTAGGCTATTTGCTCCTGGGCGGGGGAGAGGCCCTGCTCTTTATGGACGGCCGGTATTTCGAGGCCGCCTCCAAGGCGGCGGCCCCGCCGGTATCGGTGGTACAGACCAAACAGCTGTCTGAGCAGCTGGCCGAGGCCGCCGGGCGCATGGGCCTTTCCACTGTTTTTACAGAAACCGAGATAACCGTGCGGACGCTGGAGGAGCTGCGCCGTCTGCTGCCTGGGCGGCAGGTGGAGGCCAGCCAGTCCTTAACCGACCGGCTGGAGGATATGCGGACGGTTAAAACCCCCGACGAGGCGCAGTTTATCCAAAGGGCCCAGGGCATGGCCGAGGCCGCTTTTTTGGACATACTAAATATGATCCGGCCCGGTGTCGCCGAGGCTGACATCGCCCTGGAGCTGGACTACCGGATGCGAAAGGCCGGTGCGGAGGACCTGGCCTTCGAGACCATCGCCGTGGCCGGGGCCAACGCCTCTCTGCCCCACGGCGTGCCGGGGGCCTATAAAGTGCAGGCGGGAGATTTCGTGGTGATGGATTTTGGAGCGGTCTGCGGGGGCTACCGCAGCGATATGACCCGTACCGTCGCGGTGGGCTATGCCGACGAGGAGATGCGCCGGGTGTACGACACGGTGTTGGCCGCCCAGGAGGCGGCCCTGGCCGTCTTGCGGCCGGGGCTCTCCTGCGCTGAGGGCGACCGGGCGGCCCGGTCGGTCATCGAGAAGGCCGGGTACGGGGACTGCTTCAGCCACAGCACCGGCCACGGGGTAGGATTGGAAATCCACGAAAAGCCCAACCTTTCCGGCCGCAGTCAGGCGGTTTTGGAGGCGGGACAGGTGGTGACGGTAGAGCCGGGGATTTATCTGCCCGGCAAATGCGGCGTTCGCATCGAGGATATGGTTTATTTGACCGCCGAGGGATGCGAGAATCTGACCAAGGCCCCAAAAGAGCTGCTGATTGTCTGAAAATAAGGCTTGAAAATACGCGCAAAATGCGATACACTAGGATAAATGAGTTTGTCCAATGTTTGGATAAAGCATGTTTTTCCATAGGAAGGATGTGCGCCGCCGGGATTCCGCGGAGTCCCAGCCGTTTGACGACTGCTGTGCCGAACGGTGGTGCGGAGACTGATAAAATTTAGCCGGGCACAGCGGCGGAATGGGTGAATCAATAACAATGGTTAGTGCAGGAGATTTTCGCAACGGCGTCACCTTTGAAATGGACGGCAACGTCTATCAGATCGTAGAATTTTTGCATGTAAAGCCGGGTAAGGGCGCCGCCTTTGTGCGTGCCAAGATCCGCAACGTCATCGCCGGGTCTGTGACCGAGCGCACCTTCAATCCCAACGATAAATTCCCCACCGCTTATATCGAGCGCAAGGAGATGGAATATTCTTACGAGGACGGCGGGCTATACTATTTTATGGATCCCGAATCCTTTGAGATGGTTCCCATCGGCAAGGACGATATGGGCGACAACTTTAAGTTTGTCAAGGAGAATATGACCTGCAAGGTCCTGTCCTACAAGGGCAAGGTTTTCGGTGTGGAGCCGCCCACCTTTGTGGAGCTGGAAATCACCCAGACCGATCCCGGCTTTAAGGGAGATACAGCCACCAACGCGACCAAGCCGGCCACTCTGGAGACCGGCGCCGAGATTCGGGTGCCCCTTTTCATCAACGAGGGAGATAAAATTCGCATCGATACCCGCACCGGCGAGTATATGGAGCGCGCATAACCCATACGCTTTATGTAAATTTTTGTGAGGGATTCTGGTGCCTTGCAAAGCAAGGCGTCCCTTCGCGGGAAGCGACGAACAGCCTCTGGCTGTTCGCATGATGCCCCGAACGAAAACCCATTCAACTCATAGGGTCGCCTAAAATAAGCCGCGGGGCGCGCCCTTCCACGTTGGCCGCAGCGGCAGCGGCGGAGGCAGCAGCTATGACGATTACGGAAAAGGTTTCTTACATCAAGGGTCTGGCCGACGGCCTGGAACTGGATGAAAACAACAAGCAGGATAAGCTGCTGAAGGCCATCATCGACGTGCTGGACGACATGGCCATGTCGGTGGCCGACCTGGAGGACGGCTACGACGAGCTGTGCGAGCAGATCGACGCGGTGGACGAGGACTTGTCCGACCTGGAGGAGGACTTCTACGGCGAGGACGAGTGCGAATGCTGCGGACACGGCGACGATGATTTGAACGACGAGGAATATTATGAGGTCGAGTGCCCTGCCTGTCACGACGTTATCTGTCTGGATGAGGATATGCTGGACGAGGGCGGCATCAAGTGTCCCAACTGCGGCACCGAGCTGGAGTTCGACTTCGAGTGTGACTGCGAGGCCTGCGGCGATAAGGACGAGGCTGACCAGAAGGACAAGGATTAGTACCATCAACCTATAAGGCATTTGCCCCGCCGCACCGGTTTCGGTAAGGCGGGGCGTTTTTATCTGTGACGGAAGCGGCCGGAACCCATCTGCGGACCCGGCGGAGGGCGCGTGCTGGTATTTTTGCTTTGAGGCGCATATAATGAAACAGCCGGCTATGACGAGGGGGCGTAGGGGGCAGGAAAAAGAAGGCTTTTCGTTCGGGCTTCTTATGGAATGTTCTAGACCAATTAGGAAGAGAGGATTGCGCAAAGGTCAAATCGAGACGCTTTATGATATCGATAGGCCCATCCATTTTGTCTAGGCTGGCGGCTCTGTGTCGGCGAAAATCGCCAGCCGAATAATCGGAGAACTACAGCGGAGAATAAGGGAAGGAGAGTATCTATGCGAAGGGGACGGTTAACCCTTATATGCATTCTGCCCTGCGCTTTTTGCTTGCTGGCCGTTTTGGTTTTCACCGGCGCGTTTTTACCGGTGGAGCAGTCGGTCTACAGTATAACGGCGGAGTTGATCAGCCCGGGAATGACCCTGGTCATGCGGGCGGTTACCGAGCTTGGCAGCGCTTTACCAGTGATTCTGCTTTGCCTGCTCCTCTTGCTGATTCGAAAGATCCGTTGGCGGGCAGGCATACCGGCGGTAGCCTGCGTCTGCGCCTCAGTGATATGCAACCAGGTTTTAAAGTATATATTT
Organism: Clostridiales bacterium; assembly: GCA_022791355.1. GTDB lineage: Bacteria > Bacillota > Clostridia > Oscillospirales > Acutalibacteraceae > Howiella. The sequence continues at coordinate 6,733 of JAAVYX010000066.1, forward strand.
CATCGGCCCCGTCCTACCGTTTTGCGGCTGGCCCCGGCGGATGGGTTCAGCTTTCCCAGCGGACATTCGATGAATAACGCAGCCTTGTATATTGCGCTTGCGCTGCTGCTTGTGCCGCTGCTGAGCAGGCTGTGGCAGCGTATATTGGCCTTTTCCGGTTTTATGCTTCCGCCTTTTTGGGTGGGGGTATCCCGTATCTACCTGGGCGTGCATTATTTCGGCGATGTGCTGTGCGGCTGGTTGCTGGGCTGCTGGTTTGCGCTGATTGCCGCCGCCTTATGGAAAAGGTACGGAGCGGTCCTTTGCGACAGACTGCGCAAAGGAGGTAAAAGGGGGGGCTAAAGATTTTTGAAAAAATAGAAAAAAGGACTTGCATTTTTCCCTTTTTTGTGATAATATAATTTCTGTCGTCCGGGTGTGGCTCAGCTTGGTAGAGCGCTTGACTGGGGGTCAAGAGGCCGTGAGTTCAAATCTCGCCACTCGGACCACGAGCAGGTCTGCCGTATTTGGCAGACCTGCTTTATTTTTCTTCTGTTTTCTCTGTAGTTCTCCTGTATTCTCGTTTTTATGTCAGACAAATCCTATAAGAACACGCGAACCCAATAAAAAGTTTATGGGATTTCCTCAATTTTTGTCCGAAATACCTTGTACTCTAATCCTCCAAATGCTATAATTATTCCAAATTTTATATCTATGTTCGATTGGAGGATCTATCATGACTTTTTATGACCTGCATGGAAGAGCGGTTGCTTATCTATATGATGATGGAGAACATATCTATCTATTCAACGGAAAACCTGTAGCCTATTTATACGATAATGCGGTCTACGGTTTTAATGGTCATCATTTAGGATGGTTTGAAAATGGATGGATTAGGGATTTAAGGGGCAACTGTGCTTTTTTTACTGAAAATTCAAGCGGTGGTCCTGCAAAACCCGCAAAATGTGCTAAACCCGCAAAATGTGCTAAACCTGCAAAATGTGCTAGGTATGCAAGGCCTGCAAAATATGCAAAATATGCCAGGCACGCCAAAGCGGCTAAAACAGCATCTTGGTCACAATTATCTGGAGAATCTTTTTTCAATCAATAATAAATGATAAAACCTCTTGCTGACGGCCTGCAAACCGTTGATATGACTGGCTTTTTTGAAGTCCTATAATTATACTCCGACCAGACCTGCGGTCGGCAATTCGTGATGAGTTGCCGACTGCTTTTTATTTTGTCGCTCGACCATAAACGAGATCTCTTTCGTCACCTGTTGACATAGAAAACCGCGTGAAACCGCTTATTTCTAAGGGTTTCAGCGGTTTTTCTTTTTGCCTAGATTAGTGAAAAAACCGCTCAAAATCGTTCAATAATCAGACGGTTGCTACGTTAAGACCATTTTTTTACCGCTTCGAACAACGTATTTGCACACTGTTTTATATAGTGGTTTATGTCAACGCTAAAATCACTATGCCCCATCAAGGCAATCATATCTTCCGGCTTTACCCCTGCCGCACTCATGCGAGTGGCAAAGGTGCGGCGGGTGGCATGCGGCGTTAGTGCGAACCCCTGATTGCTGTAAGGGCAGGCTTATAACAACGCTTCCTGAAATAATCTGCGGTGTATGCTTTTCCGTCCGGCCGGCAAAAAATCGTATCCCCACTCTTTTCTGCCCATTCATACGGTAGGCCGAAATGAACGCGCGATGAAAGATAGATAAAGAAACAACTGGAGGAGGATTACGCGAAGGATCAGCTGAGCTTGAAAGAGTACATAGACCCCCTTACGAGCAGCAAGAGCAGGTAGGCAAAAAAGCCGCTTAAGCGGCTGCCCGAGATTGTAATGCGGCGTCAAACTTCCATGTCCCTTTAGGGACTAAGTCCGTATCTGGACCTTCTAGCGCCTGGGCAAACCGC
>JAAVYX010000067.1 GCA_022791355.1 Clostridiales bacterium
CGACCCAAAGCATCCCATTGAGCATGTTTCGATCATCTTTCCGTGGTCGGCCTCGCTTCCCCGACCTCTCTGCTGGAAGCAGCTTCTTCACGCGTTCCCATTGTTCTTTTGTCAATTCATATCGCTTCATGGCCCTATTTTCGCACTTTTATTTGATTTGTGCAATATTTATTTTTCAAACAAGCCCTATTGGATTTTTAGGAAAGAGTGTGCTATAATGGAAAAAATTCCTAGGGCTATGTAAGCACCGCCCAGTCAAAATGCATATTCTGTACACTCTACTTGACCGACTGCATATTCTGTTGCCTAGCAGATCAAGCGTAGCCGTTCCAGATAGCGGGCGTGTTCCGCGCCGGTGGTAATCAGGTAGATGCGGGTGGTCTCGATGGAGCTGTGTCCCAACACGTCGGCCAGCTTTACAATATCCCGGCAGACCCGATAAAAGGTAGTAGCGAACAAATGCCGCAGATTGTGGGGAAAAACCTTGGACGGCTCGACGCCCGCCTGACCGCACAGGCCTTTCATCTCCCGCCATATCTGCTTTCTACACAGACTCTTCCCGCCTTTGGTGAGAAATATCTCGCCAGAGGCGATTTTGTGTGCCGACGCGAATTTCAGCAACTTACGGCAAAGCTTTCCGGGCAGCAAAATCGTGCGGATCTTGCCTTTCAGACTGATAACCGCCTGCCCGCTTTGCGCGGCCTCCACAGTAAGATACCGTACCTCTGAAACCCGCACGCCTGTGGAACAGATGGCCTCCATCAGCAGCTCCAAACGTTCCTGTCCCGCGGCGCGGGCCGTGTCCAAAAGGCGCAGATATTCGTCCCGAGTCAGCTCCCTGCTTCGCTCCCGGAACATCCGCCGCTGCAGGCGCAAGAGCTTTATCCGGCAGTCCTTCCAGCCCAGAAAGCCCAGAAAACCGTTTAGAGCGGAAATTTTCCCATTAACTGTGGCTGGCGACAGTCCTTCGGCCAGCAGAGATTCCTTCCAGGCTAAAGCGGCTTCCTTGGTCACAGGTTCGCCCTCCAGCCAACGGGCGAAGACCCGCACATCCCGCAAATACTTTCCCGCCGTCGCCGGAGCCCGTTCCTCTTGATAGAGATACCTTTCAAAGTCCTCGATTTGATCGGAGGTCAGATAACGACTTTCCATAGTCAGCGCTCCTCTCTCAAAAATAGATAAGCTTATTATTGTACTATTTGAGAGCAGAAATGCGCAGGGAGTTGGTTACGATCTTTCAGCCTCCATATATGCCGGTTCGATATAAAAAGAGCCATATACATATAAATGATAAAAAAGTCACCGCAGAGCCGGACTCCACAGTGACCATTCCCTTTTATATGCTTTCCCAAAAACAATTTCTCCCTAAGCCGAAGAGATGCGGCGCTGTACCCGCCCTGCCAAAACGGACCAAGCTGACGGCGATGCTAACATATCATTCCTCAATTTCTATAATAGCCGGCCGGCAGTTTAAAAACCTATACTCATACCACCAGCATTGCATCCCCAAAGCTGAAAAACCGGTACTTTTCCTGAACGGCCAGACGGTAAGCCGCCATGACCGGCTCATACCCCGCAAAGGCCGACACGAGCATAATCAAGGTGGACTCGGGCAGGTGGAAGTTGGTGACCAACCCGTCCATACATTTAAATTGGTAGCCGGGATAAATAAAAATATTGGTATCCCCGCTGCATTCGGCCATGGGGCCGCCGTCGACGGGCGCGGCGCTCTCCACCGTCCGGCAGCTGGTAGTGCCCACGCAGATCACCCGGCCGCCGGCCGCCTTGGTACGGTTAATGAGCGCGGCGGTAGCCGCCGGCATATAATAATGCTCAGCGTGCATTTTATGGTTTTCAATCTCCTCTTCCTTCACCGGTCGGAAGGTACCCAGCCCCACATGCAGGGTTACGTAGCCGACCGAGACGCCCGCCGTCTGGATGCGCTCCAGCAGCTGGGGGGTAAAGTGCAGCCCCGCCGTGGGGGCCGCGGCCGACCCCAGCTCTCTGGAATATACCGTTTGATACCGCTCCTTATCCGCCAGCTTTTCGGTGATATAGGGCGGCAGGGGCATCTGTCCCACCCGGTCCAGCAAATCGTAGAACACCCCGTCGTACTCGAACCGGACGACCCGATTGCCCCCTTCGGCCACCTCCAGCACCTGAGCGGCCAGCAGTCCCTCTCCGAAAACAAAGCGGCTGCCCGGCCGGGCCTTTTTCCCCGGGCCGGCCAGAGCCTCCCAAGTATCCTGGGCCAGCTGTCTTAGCAGCACGAATTCCACCGTCGCGCCCGTCTCCTCCTTGACGCCGTATAGCCGGGCGGGCAACACCCGGGTATCGTTGAGGATCAGACAGTCTTCCGGCCGCAGGAAGGCGGGCAGATCATAGAAATGATAATGGCCGGTCTCCCCTGTTTTCCGATTCAGGGAAAGGAGCCGTGCGCGGTCTCTGGGTTCTACGGGAGTTTGCGCGATCCGTTCCTCTGGCAAATCATAGTAAAAATCTCTTTTTTTCATATCGTTTCACCTATTCCGTTCCCATTACATAAATTGTATTTGACAAACAAATCGCACGATGCTATGATGAAAGAAAACATAAACGAGATAGAGGCGCAGCGAAGAAAAGTATTTCACGGCAAGGCCGGCCGGGCCGTTTGAGACGTGAAAAAAAGGCGACGCTGCCGAAGGCTCCCGCCCGGCAAGGCGGAGGTCTGATTGTATGGCGAACAGCCCTGCAATTGTCATCATGCCATATGATGGAGTGCTATCGCTTTCCGCGGGGAATCCCCGCGCCGCGCAAGCTCTATTATATTGCAGGGATGACCGGTTCGCAACCGGTTTTTTTCATGTCCTTTTAGAGTGTGATTTAAAACGGTTTGGGGGTTTTAAAATAGACTCTAGGCCTTATCCCCAAAAGCAATGCCGTATTCCGAATGCCGGAAGTGCGGCTTAGACCATCCGGTCGGACCGTCCCCGCTATTTTCCTCCAGTCAAGAAAGGATTGAAGCAGCATGAAAACGTATCAAGTAGGCATCATTGGCGCTACGGGCATGGTAGGCCAGCGCTTTGCGACTCTGCTGGAAAACCATCCCTGGTTTCAGGTAAAGGCCCTGGCGGCCTCCGCCCGTTCGGCCGGCAAAATCTATAAGGAGGCCGTCGGCAAGCGCTGGGCCATGAAGACCCCCATGCCCGCCGCCATGGCCGATATGACCGTGCTGGACGCCACGGCCGACATGGAAAAAATCGCCGGCATGGTGGACTTTGTCTTCTGCGCGGTGGATATGAAAAAGGATGAGATCCGCGCGCTGGAGGAGGCTTACGCAAAGCTGGAATGCCCGGTGGTCTCGAACAACTCGGCCCATCGGGGCACCCCCGACGTACCCATGATCGTCCCTGAGCTCAACGCCGATCATGTTAAGGTCATCGAGTACCAGCGCAGGCGTTTGGGAACCAAGCGGGGATTTATCGCGGTCAAGTCCAACTGCTCCCTGCAAAGCTATGTCCCCGCCCTCTTCCCCCTCTCCTCCTTTGGCGTGGAAAAGGCGCTGGTCTGCACCTATCAGGCCATTTCGGGCGCGGGCAAAACCTTCCAAACCTTCCCCGACATTTTGGATAACGTAATCCCTTATATCGGCGGCGAGGAGGAAAAGTCCGAGCAGGAGCCGCTGAAAATCTGGGGACATGTGGACCCGCAAAAGGGCGAAATCGTAAACGCCGCCTCACCCGCCTTCACCGCCCAGTGTCTGCGGGTGCCGGTGAGCGACGGACATATGGCCGCCGTGTTCGTAAGCTTTGGGCAAAAGCCTTCCAAGCAGCAAATGCTGGACTGCTGGAAGGGCTTTTCCGGCCGGGCCCAGGCGCTGGACCTGCCCAGCGCCCCCAAGCAGTTCCTCCACTATTTCGAGGAGGATAATCTGCCCCAGACCAAGCTGCAGCGGGACCTGGAAGGCGGTATGGCCGTCTCCATCGGCCGCCTGCGGGAGGACACCCAGTACGACTATAAGTTCGTCTGTCTCTCCCACAACACCCTGCGGGGCGCGGCCGGCGGCGCGGTCCTCATGGCCGAGCTGCTCTGCGCGGAAGGTTACATGGATTAGGACTTTTAGGAAAGAAACGCTTGTCTCTTCTGCGATAAGCGGCATGCGCCGTATCGGAAATACCTAGAATACCGCCAGTCTGCCTGTGCGCTTTTGCTTATAGATCTTTCTGCTTTGAAAAAATCGTCTATACCTTTACCGGAGGCAATCCCTCGGCTCATCGTTTCAGCATAAGCTGTTGTGAACGGCACTCCCTGCCGTCGCGCCCTCTCCAGCCGCAGAGGGCGCGCGTCCGTTCTTTCACGATTACCCGCGGCGGCGGCGGAGAAACAGGAGAAAGACTGATGAAGAATACCATTTTTACCGGCGCGGGCGTTGCGATTGTAACCCCCATGCACGCGGATGGGTCGATCAACCTGGAAAAGTTCAAGGAACTCATCGATATGCAGATTGCCGGCGGTACCGACGCTCTAATCGTCTGCGGCACCACCGGCGAGTCGGCCACCCAAAACCACGAGGAGCATGTGCGGGTCATCCAGACGGCGGTGGAGCATACCGCCGGCCGCATCCCGGTCATCGCCGGCACCGGCAGTAACGACACGGCATACGCTCTCGCCCTTTCCAAAGAGGCCGAGGCCCTTGGCGTGGACGGTCTGCTGATGGTCACCCCCTATTACAACAAGACCTCCCAAGCCGGTCTCATCCAGCACTTTACATACGTGGCCGACCGGGTAGACCTTCCTATCATCCTGTATAACGTTCCCTCCCGCACTGGCTGTAATATCCAGCCCGCCACCTACGCCGCCCTAGCCGAGCATCCCCATATCGCGGCTACCAAGGAAGCCAGCGGCAATCTGTCCGCTTTGGTGGAAACCCTCTCTCTTTGCGGCGACAAGCTGGACGTTTACTCAGGAAACGACGATCAGGTGGTTCCTATCCTGTCTTTAGGCGGCAAGGGAGTTATCTCGGTGCTGTCCAACGTCGCCCCCCGAGCCGCCCATGATCTGGCCGCCAAGTATCTGGCGGGAGATACGGAGGGCAGCCGCAGGCTGCAAATCGAGTACGCGCCCCTTATCAACGCCCTGTTCAGCGACGTAAATCCCATTCCGGTCAAGGAAGCCATGAATCTGATGGGGATGGACGTGGGTCCCTGCCGTCTGCCCTTGGCCCCTATGGCCCAGGCCGCCAGAGAAAAGCTGCGGACCGAGCTGCAAAAAATGAAACTGCTCTAAGACGATATGGGCGCGGCCGCTCCCGGCCCGCCTCAAGCCTGAAAGGGTCCGGCTGTTTCCCTGTGGGCGGTAGTGTCCGACGGGCGGCGGCTTTCCGCGTCCATCGGCTCTCGTAAACCGCCGCCCTACGGGACGGTTGGAACGTTTTTTCTCATAAAAGGAAGTGTAAATTACCATGACGCGGATTCTTTTAAGCGGCTGCAACGGCAAGATGGGCCAGGCCATCACCGCCTGCGTCGACGCCCGGGACGACTGTGAAATCGTAGCCGGCGTGGACATCTCCGGCGAAATGCGTAGCCGGTATCCGGTTTTCCAGAGCTTTGCCGACGTCACCTGCGAGGCCGATGTGATTATAGACTTTTCCCATCCGTCGGTCCTCGCCGATATGCTAGCCTACGCAAAGGAGACAGGGCTTCCCACGGTCATCTCCACCACCGGCTTTTCCGACGCGCAGGTATCCGAAATCAAGGACGCCGCCAAAGCCCTGGCTATATTCTTCTCCTTTAATATGTCCCTGGGCATCAATCTTCTGGTGGAGCTGGCCAAAAAGGCCGCCGCAGTCCTGGGCGACACCTTTGACATCGAGATTGTGGAGGCCCATCACAGCCTGAAGCTGGACGCGCCCAGCGGCACCGCCATCATGCTAGCCGACGGGATTCAGGAAGCCCTGTCCGATTCCTATTCCTACGTATACAACCGGCACGACCGGCGGGAACAGCGGCCCAAAAAAGAAATTGGGATGCATTCTATCCGGGGCGGCACCATCGTAGGCGAGCACGAAGTCATATTTGCCGGCCGGGACGAAATTGTCACCCTCTCCCACTCGGCCCGTTCCAAAACGGTTTTTGCCGCCGGCGCGGTCAACGCCGGAGTTTTTCTCAAGGGCAAGGCCCCCGGCCTGTATAACATGCAGAACCTAGTGGAATCCAAATAAGCGGCCGCCCGCCGGGCGGCCTGGATTCTGTAAAAAGCTGGATACTTCGGTGTGAAAGGACAGACACAAGGAAAAAAGCGCAGGAATACTTTAGAATTTCTCTCGGGGCATCGCATTGAGTTTCTCGCAAAAATGTACGCTTCGGGTGTATGTATTCCAAGCATTTTTTACGTAGTGGACGCCCTCCTTTACAGTAGAAATAGACAGCGCTTGAAATTTTCAAACGGACTCTTATGGGAAGGAGCGAACAGATGAAGACCATTCAGTCCATCCGGCTGACCGAGGACGTTACCCTGGTTGTTTTGAGCAATACGCCGGCGGATATCCGTTTTGTCTCCCGGGTCTTTGACGAGCTGTCTCAGGCGGGGGTTAATGTGGATATGATCTCCCAGAGCCCGGCGGTAGGCGACCGGGGCAATATCAGTTTTACCATCTCAGGCGAACAGCTTACCCCCGCTCTGATGGTCATCGCTCGCCTGCGGGAAACCGACCCGGCCATTCAGCTATCCATCTCCAGCGACAACTGTAAAATCGCCGTTTTAGGCGAGGAGATGCGTCATCTGCCCGGCGTAGCGGCCGACGTATTCCGGGCCGCCGCTGCGGTTCGGGCCGATCTGCGTCTGATTACCACCTCTGAGGTGGATATTTCCCTCTTGGTCACCAAGGCCGACGCAGCCGAGACTGTGGCGGCGATTGAAAAGGCCTTTGCATAAAACTTTAAAGTGAGAAATCAAAAAATATCTCTCCAACGACCAAAGAAGCAGTAAGCGTTCATCACGCGCTGCTTCTTTTTCTATGTTCCCAGCTGCCTGCCGTGGGTATACCGGCAGGCGCACGAATCTGTTGGAAACGATAAGACGCTGCGTAAAGGAAACGAACCCTTTTATCGCACTTGCTGCCTGAAACGGGGCGTCCTTAGGCCATACTCGGTATGATACAGCCCTTGTTCAAAACAGCCTCATTCATTTATTCCCTTACAGCCTCAAAAACCCCTTATCCAGCATGGACTGGGCCGCCAGCAAAACTCCCATAGCTCCGCTGTGAAAGTTCAGCCCCCCCTGCATCCAGGCGGCGTAGGGCGGCCGCAGAGGCGCGTCGGCCGAAAGCTCGATGGAGGCCCCCAAGGTAAAGGCCCCGGCCGCCATAATGACCGGACTGTCGTAGCCTGGCATATCCCAGGGCTCTGGGGTGACGAATGCGTCCACCGGGGCCCCCTTCTGCATCCCCTGACAGAAGGCCACCAAAGCCTCGGAATTGCCCAGCTCCACCGTTTGGATGATATCGGCTCGGGGCGCGTCAAAGGCAGGGTTACTGCCGAAGCCTAGCCGCTTGAAGAGGGCGGCGGCGTAAACGGCCGTCTTGACCGCCTCGCCGGTGACATGGGGGGCGTTGAACAGCCCCATATACAGCTCCCGGTTGTGCCCCAGCGTGGCCCCTACCTCCCGGCCCACGCCAGGGGCGGTCAGACGGAAGGCGCACTTCTCCACTAATTCCGCCTTCCCCGCCACGTATCCGCCGGTAGGGGCGATGCCGCCCCCGGGATTTTTGATGAGGGAGCCCACGATCAGGTCGGCCCCCAGCTCGGTGGGCTCGGCCGTCTGCACAAATTCGCCGTAGCAGTTGTCTACCGCCGTCCAGCAGGCTGGCGAAACCTCCCGGACCAGCGCGCACAGCTCCCCAATTTCTTCCGCCCGCAGGCTGGGCCGAAGACTGTAGCCCCGGGAACGCTGGATGTAGGCCAGCCGATAGGCGTTTTGGGCCAGCTTCTCTCGGATGGCCGCCTTGTCCGGCCGTCCCTGCCCGTCCAGGGGAACCTCGTCGTATTCCACCCCGAAATCCTTTAAAGAACCGTCCACATGCCCTTCGATACCCAGTACCCCGATGAGGGTGTCGTAGGGCCGGCCGGTGAGACAGAGCATTTTATCCCCCGGCCGCAGCAGACCGAACAGGGCCACGGTCAGGGCGTGGGTGCCGGATACGAAGTTGTGCCGGATGAGCGCGTCCTGTGCCCCCATACAGTCGGCAAACACCCGCTCCAGAGTTTCCCGCCCTCGGTCGCCGTAGCCGTAGCCGGTGGAAAGGCCCAAATGGGACTCGCTGACTCCGTTTTTGATAAAGGCCGCCAGGACCTTTTGCTGGTTGTATTCGGTGATTTCCTCGATACGGCTGAAAACCGGCCGTATCGTCTCCCTGACCTCCCGATCTGCCTCGCGCAGGGCGGGCGCTATGTCAAAAAAATGCTGTGTCATCTATGTATCATCCTAATCCTTATTGTATCTTCCCGTTCGTTTTTGTCTACCCAGCGTATATAGCTTATTTTGCATTGATTATGGATTCTCCCTTGTCAATGGGCTCTTCCTTTTCGCAACAAGAAAGAGAATGTCGGCAAGCGCTGATCCAATAACAAAAGATGTGATGCTTTTCAAACAAATCATACGGCGTATGCTCTCTATAAAATAAGTCGTTGCATCAGCCGCCAATTTGATCCTCACCCCTGGGACTAAATAACTCAACCCTATATAAAAAACGATAAAAGCCACTAAAAATATTGCAACATATATAATAAATCTTTTCACGGAAAGCCTCTCCCAGCATTTTGATTGGGACTATACGCTTTACGTAAATTTTTGCGACGCCCTCGATGGGCTGAGCGAAAATCTATTGGAAATAACCGGGTCCCGGTTTCATACGACTATACGTCTGCCGGTCTCCCCGATTCGCGGCTTCTCCTTGCCAAAAAAGAAATCGCGACCTTCCGGCCGGCCTCCGCTCGTTCATCAGGGCCGATACCAGCCAGACATACCGGCGGGGGCAAAGCCCAGCTTTTCATAAAAACCGGCGGTTTCCCTCTGGGCCAGGGTCCAGACCGTTTTTGCCTCCTGCCGCAGCCGCCCGCATAGCAGATGAAGCGCAGCGGCGCCCAGACCTTTCCCCTGCTCCGCCGGCCGGACGGATAAACCGCTTACGTAAGCCGCCTCCCCCGTTTCCATCGCCACAGCGCAGGCGAGGGCTTGTTCCCCCCGCTCCAGCAACAGGCAGCGGCCGCCTGCATGCCGTATCCGGTGGGACAGATCGGCGTGGAAGGCAGCGGGGGCAGGCAGCTGGATCGCGTCCGACCGGCAGAGGGCCAGCGTCTCGTAAATCCTGCCGGGAGAGGGGTTCCAGCATACCCGCAGGCCGGGCGGCAGGTCAGGGCCAGACGGCAGAGGCCCGCCCTCTGCCCGTCCTTGCAGGCGAAGGGATAGGCCCGGCTTGTGGGCCGTCCATCCCAGAGCCTGTCCGGCCCGGGCTGTGCAGAAAACCTCGGCCGCCCCTAGGGCGGACAGAAAGGCGGCCAGCTCGGTCCAGTCGGCCGACGGCAACCCGGTCAAGGTATAGCAGCCGTCCAGGGCGCAAAGCAGGGCGGCAGGCGCATCGGCCGTCGCGGCGGAAACCTGCTCCCAAAAAAGGGCGAAGGGATAGCCCCTGTAAGCGTCAAAGGTACAGAGCAGCCGAACCCCAGCCGGATCGTCTAGGCAGACTTCCCGGGCGGAAGGACTGATGGTATCAATCAGCCGGATCACCGCTCAGCGGCCTCCCAGGCCCCCGACGCGATACGCAAAGCGGCCTCCTTGGCCAGGGCGGCGACGGCTTGGATATCGGACAGAGCGGCCACACAGTAGGGCGAGTGGAGATAACGGCAAGGAACCGATACCGACAGGGTACGGATACCCTTGCCCGATTTATGAATGGCGCCGGCATTATTGCCGCCGGCCACCACAGTTTTGGACTGGCAGGCAATTCCTTTTTCATTTCCCAAGGCCAGCGCGGCCTTGTAGTAAGCGGGATCATAGAGGGTGGACCGGTCCATAAAGGAAAGGGCCGCCCCGCCCCCCACCTTACAGACCCGGCTTTCCTCCGGCACGCCGCAGAGGTCGGCGGCCGTAGTAGCCTCCAGCACAATGGCGGCGGCGGGGGCCGCGCCAAAGGCTGCGGTTTTCGCCCCCCGCAGGCCTACCTCCTCCTGTACTGTAAAGGTATAGATCATGTCGTACTCCGGCTCTTCCTCCATCATTTCCAGCAGAACGGCGCAGCCGGCCCGATCGTCTATGGCCCGGGCGCGGATCAGACCGTCGCCAAAGGGCTCATACCCGCTGTCGAATACGGCCGTATCCCCCGGGCGGACATATTTTTCGGCCTCGGCCCGGTCGGCCGCGCCGATATCGATGAGAAAATCCTCCATTTCGGGCATCTTGGCGCGTTCGGCCGCAGCCATCATATGAACCGGCTTGGAGGCCAGCACCCCCTTTATCCCATTTTCCAGTACGACCCGCCGGGCGATGACCACCGCAGGATCGATACCGCCCACCGGGGCGAACCGAAGATACCCCTCCTCGGTCACGCCGGTGATGATAAACCCGACCTCGTCCATATGAGCGTCCAGCATAAGGGGTACGGCCGGCCGCTTTTTCCCCTTGCGGTAAACAAGAAGATTGCCCAATCGGTCGGTTTGGCAGTCGCCGTATTTCCCGGCTCGCAGGCGGATATATTCTCGTACCTTCTCCTCATGCCCCGATACGCCGGGCAGCTGGCAGAGGTCTTGCAGCGTTTCCGTTAACATTTGACCGAGCCTCCTTTCAAGCCGCCGGATAAGGCGTAGGCGGTCAGCAGCCGGGCTGCGCTGTCCACGTCGCACAGGCGGATGACCTCGGCGGTGGTGTGCATACTACGCAGGGGGATGGACAGCAATCCGCAGGGAATCCCCGCGCCGGTCAGGGCGATAACGTCGGCGTTGGTGGAGGTGGCCCCGCCCATAACCTCAGGTTGATTGGGAATGTCCTGTTCTTTGGCCAGGGCGGTCAGACGCTGGGTAACAGCCCTGGAAAGGGTGGGCGAAATCCCGATCATGCCGCCTCCGCCCAGCTTGCCGGTCTTATGGGCGGGCAGGCCGGGCGAATCCCCAAAGCTGACGTCCACAGCCACGGCCTCGTCGGGCTGTAAAGCGAAAGCGGCCGTCTCGGCGCCCCGGCAGCCCAGCTCCTCCTGGTCGCTGAAGAGAAAGGTCACGCCGCAGGGCAGCTTCTTTTGCGCGGATAAGAGCCGGGCGGTTTCCAGCAAGGCGGCTACGCCGGCGCGGTTGTCCAGGGACTTGCCGGTAAAGGCGTCGCCCAGAAGCATGGCCGGCTCCTGCCGGAAGGTGATCCGGTCGCCGGGAGAGATCAGAGCCCCCGCCTCAGCGGCGGACAGCCCGGTATCGATCAGCCGCGCCGAAATATCAGACACCTCGCTCTCCCCGTCCTTTTGCAGGTGGGGCGGGGTGCTGGCAAACAGACCGGGTACCGGTTTCTTGCCCCATATGGTCACCGGCTGGGCGGCCAGAGTCCGAAAGTCAATCCCTCCCGCCTTGGCGGCGCGGACAAAGCCCCCCTCCTCCACAGCAGTGACCAGCATACCGATTTCATCAATATGCGCGTCGAATAGAATAGTATAATCGCTTTCACCCTTTATACGGCCGATCAAGCTGCCGTTCTCCCTCGTCACCGCCGCGAAACGGGACAGTTCCCGCTGGGCCGTATCCAGTGCGCCGGTAAGGCCGCTTATGCCGGCTGTGGGCGACAGCTCCATCAGCCAATCCTTGATTTTCATTCTTTCGTCTCCTTTAAACAGAGCAGATTTTGAATTTTTTTTACGAAACAATATTTGGGGTTAGCAGTATCGTTTGTTCACTTGTTGCGATTATTTTTTGCTGAGCAAAAGATTTCGCGCGAGATTTGCTTTTATAAATATTCCAAGATCTAATTGCGGGACGTCAGACGCTACTAGATCAAGTTTTGGAGTATACATGTAAGCATACCTAACGAGCAACCTCATCCCCAACCCAAAACAAAAAAATCAGACAGGAAACTACACGCCATGTAGAATAAAAAAACAAAAGCTCCGGTCACAACAATCCGTCCGCTCGAAAGGCCGCGGGTCAGCGGCTTTCGAGCGGACGGAGCCAAGCGTCTTGTCCAAAGTAGGCCGCAGCGGCGCCGGCTAGGAGCCTCCAGCCGCCGCGCTACGGGTACCTGATTGGCATAACGGTCTACAGCGCGTTGACCAATTCCTTAAACCGGTTGCCGCGCACCGCGAAATTGGGATATGCGTCGAAACTGGCGCAAGCGGGGCTTAAGGTAACGATGTCCCCTTCCGCCGCGCGGTCGCGGGCGATTTGCACCGCCTCGTCCAAGTTCTCAGCCCGGACGATTTCCGGACTTCCCTGGCTGTAGCCGCTATCGTCCTTTATGGCGGCCTCGATGGCGTCGGCCGTAGGGCCGGTTAAGATTAAGAGCTTAACCTTTTCGGTGACGTATGGGGCCATAGGCTGGAAGGGTATATGCTTATCATACCCGCCGGCCAGCAGAATAACCCGCTGATGAAAAGCGTTGAGGCCTGCGATGGTTCGGGTAGGACTGGTAGCGATGGAATCGTTATAGTATTTGACCCCGTCCAGCTCCCGCACAAACTCAATACGATGCTCCACTCCCAAAAATTCTCGGGCTACCTTACGGATAGCCTCTAGGTCCACATACTTCCAAACGGCTGCGATTGCCGCTAAATAGTTAGCCACGTTATGCATTCCCAGAATGGCGATTTCATCTTTATGCAGCACCGGTGTGATCTCGCCCTTATAGGCAACGCAGAGCTCGCCGTCCTCCCTGAGATAAGCGCCGTCCTCCACCGGCCGTTTCATAGAAAAACGCATAAGCTGGCCCCGCACGTCGTCCTCGAAGCCGCGGGTAATGTCGTTATCCAGATTCAGGACGGTGCGGGAAAAGGCGTTTTGATGTATCAGGATGTTCCGCTTGGCGCTGACATATTCGTCCATGTCCTTATGCACATCCAGATGGTTGGGGGCCACATTGGTGACCACCGCCACATCGGGGCTTTTGCGCATGGAAATCAGCTGAAAGGAGGAAAGCTCCACCACCACAAAGTGATCCGGGGCCACAGTTTCAATTTCAGGCAGCAGGGGCTTACCGATGTTGCCGCCTACATGGACGGTCTTGCCAGCGGCCTCCAACATTTTGGCGATCAAGGTAGTCGTAGTGGTCTTTCCATCCGACCCGGTAACCGCGAAAATAGTGGCGGGACACAGATCGAAAAACACCTCCATCTCAGAGGTGACGGCAATGCCCTTGCGACGGGCCTCCGCCAGCTCAGGCAGGTCAAAACGCATACCGGGGGTGCGGAAAATAATATCCACATCCAGCTCCCTTAAGTAATCCGCGCCCAGGCGCAAACGGGCGCCCAGCTTTTCCAGCCGGTCGGCCATCTCGCCCAGCTGTGCCCGTTCCCTGCGGTCGCAGGCGTAGACAAGAGCGCCCTCCTTCATACAGCTTTCAATTAATGGAGCGTTGCTGACGCCGATGCCGCACATAGCGATTTTTTTACCGGCCAACGCCTTGAAAAATTGTTTGCAGTCCATTCCGTTCCCTCCAAAAACAGGTTATCCGCCGGTTTGCCGGAGTAAAGATACAATAGTTGTTTATACGCTTTACGTAAAGCGGGCCAATCAATTTATATGCTCCGCAAAGATAAAGGTCTCGACCTGAGAAACGCCGAATAAACAATGGATTCACCCAGATACGCCGAAGGAGATTCTATAGTAATATTATACTACTTTTCCCATAAATATCAATCGAAATAAAGAGGTTAAGGTTTTTCTCCCGCGCATGTACAGCTGTAGCTTTTGTACCTGGATCTAACCTGCATAAAATATTATTGATTCTCAATAATATAATATTGACTAGCATTTGTTTCGCTTATATAATTAAAATGAAGGGATGTGATAAAAAGGTTTTCAGCCTGATACTGGGAATAAGTTGTCTGTCTTTGTGCGGCTTCCTGTTTCTGCCAATTCCGGCCGCCGGGTCTCTGGATAAACGATTATAGAAGCGCCTGTATAAGCGAACCGGCCTATCGCTGGATTATTTCGACGATACCCACGGCGGGTTTCATGGAGATGGTAGACTGATCGCCGATATAACCTTTCGCGAGGAGCTGCGAGAATCCTTTTATACTGATACGCTGTATTTTTGCCAATAGACAATTAGCACAGATAATGCAAAAATAAACAAGACTGTAGGAGGTTGTTTTGGTGAAAAAATCAATGAGTCTGCTCATAAGCTGTTTACTCCTTATGTCTATTGGCGGATGCTTATCTTTGTTTCCCTCTTTAGAACCCTACAAAGCGCCTACCGAACCCACCAAATCGGAACGTGCGCAGCGGAGTATTACCTGGCAAACAAAAACCCGTATACCGAACGAATTTGAACTGGATTATTACTGCTACAGTAATAGTGGAATTCAAGGGTATGTCTATACCCACGCCATCTTCATTTTTTCCGGTGAGGCCGGGGAAAAATTTCGCAGGTTGTTAGCGAAAAAATGGTCCTCCCTTCCGCCAGAGGAAGAAGGGCTACAAAATTTGATAGCCGGTCTTTACGGATGCCGTCAAGTAAAAAACGGCTTCTATTTTTATTCTAACAGACATAAAGAAATGTACGGAGAAAATAGCTATAAGGATCATTACGCGGATCCGGAAAAGGTTAATCTGTGGCAAAATTATACCTTAGCCGTATTCGACAGCGAGACCAATACTTTACATTTTTATGAAGAGGATTATTAACTTTTATAGACAAACAGCTGTTATTTAGGATACTAACAACAGGATCGGCCCCAAAGCGCTGAAAGTTGAAAAGAGAGAATGAAAGCCGCGAGGCCGCCGAAAAAATATTGGTTAAAAAGATAAACGCCCACACCGACGGAAGCTTTACCGTCGAGGTAGGCGTACCGCAGAACCCCCTCACGAAAAACGTGAGGGGGTTCTTCTGGCTCCCCCTGTCCGCGATACGCAATATGTGCAACGTTTCTTTTTATACCACCAGACAGGATCTTACCTCACCTCCACACCTCCCCATCCATCTCAGTCAAATCAGAAGGTTCGACGCCAAGAGCATAGGCG
>JAAVYX010000068.1 GCA_022791355.1 Clostridiales bacterium
ATCCCCAGATCAATACAGAGCTGAATGGCCAATGGGAACGAAGGGCGCGGCGATTGCCACAGGCGTTTTTCAAACCATCGGTCTGCTGATGATTCTGGTACGCTTTGCCGGAAGGCATCAGCCACTACTCCGGTGATAACCGTCTTGGCTATCCTGCTTGGAAAACAGATCTGCGTGCTGTTCGGTGCTGACACCGCAACAACAGAATATGTCGCAACAGCGCTCCCGCAGTTTGCCATCGGATTTATCATAACAGCGATCAATGTGATGATTTCGGCCTATTTGTATTCCACTGAACGGTCTGGTTTGTCCACCAGTATCAGCATTTTACGAAGCCTCATCATAAATTCAGCGGTGATCTTGATTCTGCCCCATATGTTTGACAATGGAGCGATCTGGTTCTCACTGCTTGTCTATGAAGCAATTGTGTTAGTGATTGCGACCATATTGTTAAGTCGTTCTGAGCGCAATGGTATCCAGTTTAAGCAAAGGGGGAAAAAGTATGATTATCACCATCAGTCGGGAATTTGGCAGTCAAAGGAGCATAGACTTGACGCCGACTATGTGGCCCGTGTTTCAGAGAGCAATGTGCGGGCGGCGTATCCGCTGACGGTTGGGCGGCGGTTTTCCATTCCCTATAAGGTGATGGAGCAGTCCATCATGATGGTTCCAGGTACAATATCGTATACAGCCCCTTCGATATAAAAATGTCCAATACCTGTGGGCATGTAATAAATTTCATAAGTGTTATGGGTATGAAGAAGAAAGTGGTCCTCGGGCAGCTTGGGCGTGTACAAATGTCCCAGCGTTATATCCATTGTAGGCGTTCCCCCTTTTTATCCCCGTTATAACCCCAAAATACTGAGAAATATATAGCGACAAAATCAAGGATAGGCTTCCCGGACGGCTCAAATAGATGCCGCCGGCCGTTATTTTGGACTGGTCCGCTGAGGTCTTTAGCGATTTCAAATATGCGCTAAAGAGCGACTTCAAACGCCAAAACAATATATAGATTTTCATTCGACCCATCGAGGGTCTCGCGAAAATTTACGCAGAGCGTATTTTCGATTGAGGCATCTGCATCTAATCCAAAAGCTACGCCGTTTTTTATTTGCGGACACGCCCTAGACCTGGGCCATCGCCCTTCTGGCCTCGGCCTGACTGGAGGAGGGGGATGCCAAGGAGTAGGCTACGTTGGTGGCGTGGTCGCTGACCCGTTCCAAATTGGCCACGACGTTGACGAATACCATACCGATTTCCGGCGTGCACTGGTGCTGGTTAAGACGGTCCACATGATTCTGCTCCAGCCGCTTGGACAGCCTGTCGATCTCCTCTTCGCCGGTCTTTATCTCCTCCACCGTTTGGACGGTCAGTTTTCGGGTCTTGAAGTGCTCCACAGCCATGTTATACACGCGCATGGTTTTCTCGAACATGTCCGCCAGCTCCTCGGCGGCCTGCGCGGAAAGCTGCATGCCCGCCTCGACGCAACTGACCGCGTCGTCGGCAATGTTCTCCGCGTGGTCGCCGATACGTTCCAGGTCGTTGACCACATGAAAGAGGGAGCCGATCATGGCCTGGTCCTTTTCCTGAAGTTCCAACCCGTTGATTTTTACAAGGTATGAGGTGATGGAGTGGTTGAGGAAATTTAACAGCTTTTCCTGTTCATAGACCTGTTCGGCCTTGGCGGCGCTGCGCTCTATAAGCGCGTCCATGGCCGTCCGCAGATTTTCGCCCGCCAGGTCGGCCATGCGGCCCACCTCCCTTTGCACCTGCGCCGCCGCTACCGGCGGGGCGTTGAGAATACGGGGGTCCAGATATTCCAGCGCGGGCTCTCCCAGGTTTTCGTCCCGGCCGGGGATGATTCTTTGGGCCAGCTGAACCAGCAGCCGGCTGAAGGGGAGAAGCAGCAGAGTTGTAGCCACATTGAAAACAATATGGGCCGCTGCAATCTGGGTGGGCATACCGCCGGGCAGCATATCGAGCAGACGGGGGAAGGGCAGAAGCAGACAAACGGCCACAAAAACCGCCGTACCGATGACGTTGAAAAGCAGATGGATCACCGCGGCCCGCTTGGCGTTACGGCCGCCGCCCAGGGCGGCCAGGATGGCCGTGACACAGGTGCCGATATTCATGCCCATGAGGATAAATACGGCTGCCCGTATATCCGGTACCGCTCCCTGCATAGCCAGGGCCTGCAAAATGCCGATGGAGGCCGAGGAACTCTGGACCACCGCCGTGAAAACC
The DNA here is from genome assembly GCA_022791355.1 of Clostridiales bacterium. Lineage (GTDB taxonomy): Bacteria > Bacillota > Clostridia > Oscillospirales > Acutalibacteraceae > Howiella. The sequence continues at coordinate 2,245 of JAAVYX010000068.1, forward strand.
ATACCGGCCAGCACGCCCAGAAGGGGATTGTTGGCAAAGGCGACCATCATATCGATAAAGGGAGGGAAGGACCGCAGAGGCTCCATGGCGGAGGACATGGCGTTGAGGCCCAAAAACAGCAGTCCCAGGCCGGCGAAAATCTGGCCGGCGTACTGGGCGGCCTTCTTTTTTATAAAGGTCATGGCCACAACGCCGACCAGCAGGGCGGCGGGCGCGATATCCTTGGGATTGAGGGCCACCAGCAGGCCGGTGACGGTGGTGCCGATATTGGCCCCCATAATCACGCCGGCAGCCTGGGACAAGGTGATAAGGCCGGCGTTTACAAAGCCGATGACCATCACGGTGGTGGCCGAAGAGCTTTGGATGACCGCGGTGGTTCCCGCGCCCACCAGCATGCCCAGCAGCTTCCTGGAGGTTAAAACCTCCAGCATCCGTTTGAGCCGGGTGCCGGCGGCGGTTTCCAGCCCCTCGCTCATCAGCTTCATGCCCAGCAGAAACAGGCCCATTCCGCCTGCAAGGGTTAAAATATTGGCAATACCCATTTTACAGCCTCTCTTCTCCTTTGCCCGGCCGGCCGGGCGTTTTCGTCTCTTCAAACGTCCGCTGTTTACGCGGCTGATTATATGGCCGCAATGTTAAAAGACGGTTAAAAAAGCTAAATATATACGTCCTACTATATCGTTTTTCCGATTTCATAGTATTTTATCCCACAGGGAGTCTGTTTTTCAGTATGGATTACAAATGATTCTTTTACATGCGTACATTTTGCGAAGTTTGATGTTCGGTAGGAAAGGATGCGCTTTTTATTTTGGGGTTTAAGCGAGAGGTTTCCTTTTCTTAATACCCCATTACTGATCGTGAGGCGCGGCATTCTTGTTTTCGTGCGAAGAAAAGGATGCAGAAGACGCGCCAAAGGGAAACCCATCCTCTACGACACAGAGGGCTTCGCCCTCTGGACTCCCGCCCGGTGGGGCCCTCCCTGCAAACCTGTTCTTTACGCTACCCGCTTCCCTTCAGCCGCTGGCTGCTTTCCTTCTGTTTCCCATTAGTAGCCGCTATTGGCTTCTTCCCACTGCTGGCGAAGCCGGGGTTCTTTATAATCCCGTCGCTCTGACCTGAGCCGGCGGCTTGAATACGGGGCTTCGCATCAGATTTCCCTTTGCTCTACTCCTTGCTCTTAACGACCGCCCGATTTTCTCTCTCTTCCCATACAAAAAAGAGCTAACGGTTTCAACTCGATACCGGCGGATAAGTGAAACGTACCCGGCTAAAGCGCGGAACGGTGTCGGCGGGAGGCAACCGGAGACGTCTGGAAGGGCGCAGTCCTGAAGGCGGCCGCAGGCAGTTTATAGACCAGCCTCAGGTTATATCCCGCCGGGACGTTGAGAGTCTCCTTAAGTTCCTGACCATCCCATATGCGTTTTGCCTAATTTCAGCCCGAAAAAATTAGCATCTTCATCCAACTACGCCCTTGCTTTTTAGAAGAAAAGTGCTAAAATAGACGTAAAAATGCATTGGCAAACCGCCCAAGCAGTCCCGCGCGGGCAATCCTGCGGCGGGGAATACTATATAGGTAAGGAGGATGCTCTATGGAACAAAAAACCAAACAGGCCGCGGCCCGGCAGACGGCCGAGCTGGAAGGCGTCATCAAGCGCATCCTGGATATAGACGCAAAGGCCCGTAGCGTCACGGCCGGGGCCCAAAGCCAGAGGCTGCAGGCCGAACAGAGCATTGCGGACCGTAAGCAGTCCATGCGGGACAAGTATCGCGAGGAGGCCCGGCGCCGCATCGATATCGTCCGGCAGGAGGAAGAGAAGATGGCCGAGCAGGCCCTTACGCGGGCCCGGGAGGGCCAGGCGGACAAACTGGAGGCCTTGGACAGGGCCTATAAGGAAAACGCCGACCGGTGGGCGGAAGAAATCTATAAGCGGGCCACAGAAGTCTAGAGTTTATTTTAAAACGTCAAAATGATGTATACTATGTCCGGTACAGGTAATTTGCGCGTCAAAAATCCTCGAAATGCGACAGCGTTTCCTGTGTTTTTTCTTCAAATTCCTCTTTCCTGAACATAATTCCATCGTTCCTTTGGTTTTAAAACAGACTTTAAGAAATCCGCCGTCTCTGCGGGTAAGAACAGGATCCAATCCGAACCGGACTTTACGGATTCAGAGAGCAAGGTGAAACCATGCTGGCAGCCAAGGCTTCCAATTCAATCTTAACCAAGGCCCGGGCCAAATACGGCCGGCGGCTCACCCCTAAAAACTACCGGGACTTAACGGCTCTGGGAAGCGTGGGCGACGTAGCGGCCTATCTCAAAACCCACACCCATTTCGCCGAGGGTCTGGCCGGTATTCAGGAATCGGCCCTGCACCGAGGCAACCTGGAAAAGCTGCTGCGGCAGAGCAACTTAAAGGATATCGACCAGCTTTGTCAGTTTGAGCGTTCGGTGGGGGACCATCTTTTCGAATACATCGTCATGCGGGGCGAAATCGACGAGCTGCTCCGCTTTGTCCGCCACCTGACGGCAGGTCATCCGGAAGCGTATATTCTGGATATGTCCTACCGTTTTAACCACTTCACCCGGCTGGACCTGCTGGCCCTACCCAAGCTCAAAAGCTACGGGGAGCTGGCCGCTCAGCTGCGGAACACCCGATACGGCAAGGTCATGAAGCCCTTCGAGGAGGGTAAGCTGGATTATAGTATGGGCAATCTGGAATCGGCCTTCGACCGGTTCCTGTACGGGGAAACCTTCGCTATGCTCGAGCGCAGCTTTTCGGGAGACACCAAAAAGGAGCTGACCTTTATTCTCTCCCTAGAAATCGAGCTCTCCAATATCCGTCGGATCTACCGGGACAAACGGTATTACGACGGCAGCGCCGCCGCCCTGGCCGAGCATATTCTGCCCTATCACTGTCTGCTTTCCCCCCGTCAGCTGGAGGCCATGCTGCGGGCGGCCGACGGGAACGAGGTCCTCTCGATTCTGCGGTCCTCCCGATACGGAAAGTACGCCGCCCGGTTCGACCCCGCCGAGATCGACGGCTTCGCCCGCCGGGTCATGCAGGATTACTGTGAACGCAAGCTGCATTTTTCCACCCATCCGGCCGTCGTCATGGCCTGCTTCTTCCGCTTTGCGGACAACGAGGTGGATAATGTAACCAATATCATAGAGGGCATCCGGTACGGACTGCCTCCCGACCGGATCGGCGCTATGCTGGTCCTGCCGGACAAGAAGGAGGGTGACGTCTAAAATGGCAGTAGAATCCATGCAAATGGTAAACATCATCGGAAAATACGCCCGGCTGGATGACGTCATTGAGGCCTGCCTGGATTCGGGCTGCTATCACCCCGAATCCACGTCCGACATCACGTCGGGCGTAAAGGGTTTTTCCCAGATAAACGATGAAAATCCTTACAGCGGCCGATTGCAGAAGTTCCACGAAATATTCGAATACTGCGGGGTGAGCCCCGAACTGGTCCCCATTCCCGACAATCTCAGCGACGACGAGGTGGAGACCTATATCAACAAGCTGGATGAGAATCTGCACACGGTGCAGACCAAACGGGAACAGCTGCAAAAGGAGATCGAGGAAAAAAAGTACGCCGTCTCCCAGCTGGAGCATTTCTTCTCGCTGGATATCGAGCTGGACAAGGCCTTTTCCTCTCAGTTCGTCAAGGTCCGCTTCGGCCGGCTGCCGGCCGACAGCTATGAAAAGCTGCAAGCTTACCGGCCCAATCCCTATATTTTGTTTCTCCCCTGCTCCCAGGACGAAAATTATTACTGGGGCATGTACCTATCTCCTCTGGATGCGATTGAGGAGGTGGAACGGGTCTTCGCCTCCCTCTTCTTTGAACGGCTGCACATCCCCGACGCTTCCGGCACCCCTCAGCAGGCGGTAGCCAGCCTGGAAAAACAGGTGGAGAACCTGTCCGAGCAGCTGACCGACCAGGATAAGGTGATCGACGCCTACTTTAAAAACCACCGGCTGGAATGTATGCAGCTCTACAGCCAGGTCAAGCGCAGCTACGACGCCTTTGAAATCCGCCGGTACGCCTCCCGTTATACCGGCTCCTTCGTACTGCTGGGCTGGGTGCCTGAAGCCAGTTTGCCTATCTTCCGTAAGCATATGGACAAGGTGGACGGGGTAGAGGTGGAGTATAACAAGCCGGATCAGTCCAAGCGGTTCGAGCCGCCCACCAAGCTGCGAAACCATAAGCCCTTCCGGCCCTTCGAATATTATGTGAATCTCTACGGCGTTCCCAATTACAGGGAGGCCGACCCCACCGTTTTGGTGGCCGTCACCTATACCATTCTCTTCGGCATCATGTTCGCGGATGTAGGGCAGGGCGTCGTCCTGGCCGTCGCCGGATGGCTCATGTGGAAGTTCAAACGGATGGACGTGGGCAAGATTCTGGTTCCCTGCGGCGTCAGCGGCGCATTGTTCGGCTGCGTATTCGGC
>JAAVYX010000069.1 GCA_022791355.1 Clostridiales bacterium
ATGGTATAATCGGCATCCCCGCCGTCCTCGGCGTGGGGCCATCCGTCGGGTATAATGTCCGCCTTGCGGACATTATACCACAAAAGCCGGGGCCGGTACAACCCGGCCCCGGCTCATTTTCCCTAAACATGCGTCCGCCGCGCTGGAAGATCCCTTTTTTACCCGGCTTGGCTTAACCGTTTTACCGCTTCCGCCCGGTCGGCTACAAAGAAAAAGTCCTTCCCCCGATTGCTTTCCCGGATAAAATCCCGCGGCGGTTTACTGGTATACCGGCCGAAATCGCCGAACACGCCCAGCTTAAAGCCGTAGTTAATATACTTTTGCAGAATCTCTCCCGCTAGTCCCCTGCTGAGGATAAAAAAGTCGTCAACTATCGCTTCCTTAAATAGGCTTGGCAATTATTTTTATGCCGGCTGTAAAAATCCTTCCGCTCCGCCTTTCTTTCGGGAGGTAAGAGGGCTTTTTTAACGCCCCGAATCGCCCCCTCCAGTCCCAACAGCCTGTGTATGCAGGCCGTAGGATCAAAGGCCTGTATGCGCAGTTAGGCCTCCTCCGCGCCTGCGGCCTCCAGCTCCTCCCGGGTGCGAATGCCCGCCCGCTCCAACTGTTCCTCCACTATCTGGCCGATATTCGGCTGCTTAGCCAATTCGCCCGTCTGACGCCTGCCCTTTCCCAAACGATTTCTTCTTTGCGTATTTAGCATGCGGGCCGGCCTCGCCGGTCCGTCAAGCGTCAGGATAGTCCAAGATCCCAGCCGTCCGCGCGAAACCCGGGCCATACGAACCGCGTAAAATTCCCTGCAATCGTTCACCCATCCTCGTTTTCCAAAGCGGCTGTAAGCAGCTCCCGCACCCGGACCGGATTGGCCGACCGGCCCAGCCGCCGTAGGGTTTGTCCCATGAGAAAGCCCAGCGCCTTGCCCTTTCCGCCCCTATACTGTTCCACAGCCTGGGGATAGGCCTCCAGCGTCTCCTCCACCGCCCGGCGGGTCTCGTCCCGGCCGTCGGCCAGCAGATAGCCTTCCCGCCGGGCCGTCTCCTCCGGGTCGCCCCCATAGGCGTACATATAGCGCAAAACCTCCCGGGCCCCGTTTTTGCTCACCCGTCCGGTCTCCTGTAACGCAACCAGCCCGGCAAGTCCGGCGGGGGTCAGCCGCATCTTCTCCGCCCCCTCCCCCGTTTCCTTGAAACAGCGCCTAAGCTCGGTAAGGATAAGGGAGGCCGCCGCCTTGTAGGCGGGGTACAGGGCTATTGTACAGTCGTAAAAGTCGGACAGGGCCTTGTCCTCGCAGAGCAGCTCGGCCTCGGCCGGGCCGATCCCCCAGGCTAAATACCGGCGGACCCGGTCTTCGGGCGGCTCGGGCAGCTTAGCCGCCAGACCCGCGATCTCGGCCGGCTCCAGCCGGATGGACGGCAGGTCTGGCTCAGGGAAATACCGGTAGTCGTGAGCGTCCTGCTTGGCCCGCAGGGAGTAGGTGACCCCATCCGTCTCATCAAACCGCCGGGTTTCCTGTACAATACGGCCGCCGCTCTCCAGCGCCGCGATCTGCCGCCGGTACTCGGCCTCCACCGCACGGCTCACCGCTCGCAGGGAGCTCAGGTTCTTCATTTCGGTGCGCACGCCCAAGGGCTCCCCCGGCAGACCGACCGACAGATTGACGTCGCAGCGCAGGGAGCCCTGCTCCATCCGGCCGTCGCAGACCCCGGCGTACCGCAGCCGGCGGGCCGCGGCGGCCACAAAGTCCCGCGCCTCCTCCGGACTGTGGATATCCGGCCGGGTAACCATCTCAATGAGGGGTACGCCGCAGCGGTTGTAGTCGATATAGGTGCGGCCGGTCTGCGGATCGTGGAGCAGCTTGCCCGCGTCCTCCTCTAGATGGATACGCTCGATTCCGATCCGGCGGCCGTGCAGCTCCAAAAAGCCGTCCCGGCAGAGGGGATGAAAAAACTGGGTGATCTGGTAGGCCTTGGGTAAATCAGGGTAAAAATAATGCTTCCGGTCGAATCTGCTGACAGCCGAAACCCGGCAAGAAAAGGCCAGCCCGGCCTTGACCGCCAGCTCCACCGCCCGCCGGTTTAAAACCGGCAGAGCGCCGGGCATTCCCAGACAAACCGGACAGACCCTCGTATTGGCTTGGCCGCCGAACCGGTTGGGGCAGCCGCAGAAAATTTTCGTATCGGTGGCAAGCTCGGCGTGGATTTCCAGCCCCACCGTCATCCGGTATGCGCTCATAGCCGCCGCCCCCCGTCGGTATACGTTTCATAAGCGGCCCCCGCGGCCACAAGGGCCGCTTCCTGGAAGGGCCGGCCGGTCAGGCTTAGACCTATAGGCAGACCCTCCTTGGCAAAGCCGGCCGTCACGGTCAGGGCGGGCAGCCCGGCCAGACTGGCCGGCAGGGCGCACAGGTCGGCCGCGTACATTTCGGCCGGACTTTTCGAGGCCCCGATTTTTCCCGGCAATGCGGGGACGGTTGGGGTCAGCAAAAAATCGCAGCCGGCAAAGAGCCGGTCGAACTCCCGGCGGATTTCCCGGCGGACGGCCTGGGCCTTTTTGTAATAACGCTCGTAATAGCCGCTGGAAAGGGCGTAGTTGCCCAGCAAAATACGCCTTTTTACCTCGTCGCCAAAGCCCTCTCGCCGGGTGCGGCCGGCCAGTTCCGCATAACTCTCCCCTTGGACCCGCAGGCCGTACCGCACCCCGTCGAACCGGGCCAGATTGCTGGCCGCCTCGGCGGAAGACAGCAGATAGTAAGCCGCCACGGCATAGGGATATCCGGGCAGGGACGCCTTTTGTAAACGGCACCCCATACGGCAGAAGACCGCCGCGGTCTTTTCCAAAAGGGCGCCGATTTCGGAGGGAAGTTCCGCAAAAAACTCCACGGGAATGCCGATAACCTTCCCCTGTAAAAATGAAAGGCAATCTCCCGGCAACTCGCCGGCGGCCGCCGGGGCCGCGCCCGACCTTCCCCTGGACGCTGGGCCTTTCGTGGCCGCGTCCAGAGGGTCTTCTCCCGCCATGGCTGCAAAAAGCAGGCCGCAGTCGGCCGCCCGGCGGGCCATGGGACCTATCTGGTCCATAGAGGAGGCAAAGGCGATGAGGCCGAAGCGGGAAACCGCGCCGTAGGTAGGACGCAAGCCGGCCAGGCCGCAGAAAGCGGCGGGCTGCCGTACCGAACCGCCGGTATCGCTGCCCAAGGCCGCTGGGACAAAACCCGCCGCCACAGCCGCCGCGGATCCGCCCGAGGAGCCTCCGGCCACCCGGTCCGGATCCAGCGGATTTTTGGGGCCGCCCTTATAAGAGGTCATGGAGGTGGAGCCCATGGCGAATTCGTCCATATTGGTCTTGCCCAGCACCACCATACCGGCCTTCTCCAGCCGCTTCACAGCCGTGGCCGTGTAGGACGGTCGGTAGTTTTCCAGCATTTTCGAGCCGCAGGTGGCGGGCAAATCCTTTATACAAATATTGTCCTTCACGGCTAAGGGCAGACCGGTGAGCGGGCCGCCCTCTCCCCGGTCCAACCGCCGCTGGGCGGCGGCGGCCCGATTCACGGCCCGTTCCTCGCAGACCGTGAGAAAGCTGCGATACCGCCCGTCCTCCTGCTGGATCTTATCCAGACAAGTCCGGGTCAGCTCTGGGGCGGACAGTTCCCGCCTTTGCAACAGACCGGCTAAATCGGACAGTCCCAGTGTGGTCAGGTCCATTCGCAGTCCCTCCCTTCCATAGTAATCCAGACGGTATATCGGGGCATACCGTCGCTCGGCCAGGGGCAATACGCGCAGCCGCCGCCTTTGGAGCGTCCCACATAAGCTGTCCAAACAACTCGCGACGCGGATTTGGCGGACGAGAGGCGCCCTTCGGGCTACTGCCAGCTCCGGCCAGGCCGCCCTCATTTTGGTTGGCCGCCGGGTACTTCGACGTTTTACAAGAAGAAAATCGAGCCTTAGGGAAACAAGAAAACCGCATACGGCTGTAGGCCGCGCATAAAAGCATCCTATAAACGGCCGTGCCGCTGCTTCTCTCATAGAATACGAAAGAACGGACGCTGCAAGAAAGGAAAACCGGCAAGCTCACCGGCCGCTGCCAGTCTATTCGCCGCCTGTCAAACCCAAAACGCCGCCGGCTCTGTCGCAGCTGTCCCGAAAGACTGTTGACCTATTGTCCCATTTTCAGGCAAGGCGTGTTTATACGATTCGCGGCGTCCAAAAGCTCTGGCTGGCCGCCGTTTCTCCGTCCTCTGATTCTTTCCCCTGATTATCGGGACGCCACGGCTTATCCTCTCGCAGCGCATCAAGGGACAAGGACGCTTTCGTCTCTTCCGGCAGATCGGGGAATTTCCTGATTTTATCCATAAGGGACAGCACGTCCTCCATATCGGGCAGAAGGGCTTCCAGCTCGGCCGGCGTACAGTCCAGACGGCTCAGCTCGGCCAGACGCCGCAGGGACTCTATATCCATTCTTCACTCCTCCTCAGGCGCCCAGCGGCAGGCCTCCATATCCACCCGTCCGTCGTTCAGAAAGCGCACCCCTTCGGCCTCTAGCATGGGACGCTGCAAACCGGAAAACACCTGGTCGGGGGCCAAGGTTCCATCCTTTTTCACTACCCGGTGACAGGGCAGCGCCAGTTCCTTAGGCGGCCGGCTCAAAGCCTGTCCCACCCGGCGGGCCAGACGCGGATTGCCGGCCAAGGCGGCCACCTGCCCGTAGCTCGCCACCTTTCCGGCCGGGATATCGGCCACAATTTTATAGATACGGCCAAACGCGCCGGTGTTGTCCATAGATTCTCTCCTTACCATCGTTCGGCTAACTTTACCGATAGAAATGAATCTTGCCGCACAGCCGTCCCCGGTCATGCGCTTGTCGTTTACCTATCCGTCCGTATCCCCCGTCAAGTCAGCCGAACGCCAATAGCCCCGGCGGCAGGGCAAAACAAACCGCAGCACAGGCAACTCCCTGCTTTGATCCTTCCTTGAGACGATGACAGGTCTAGTGTCTCCCGATAAACCGGCGATATGAAAAGAGCCCGCCTGATGGAGCAGGCGGGCGGCCTTCATCGTATCCTCATGCCTCGGCCCGGCCATAAGCCCGACCTCCGGCAGAACGCATAGCGCGTAGGGACGTTTGCCAGGAAAGTACAACCGCTTTGCGACGATTATTTCCCGGTTTCAAATTTTCTGGAACCGATAACGGAAAAAACGACGCCGCCCACCAGCAGCACCACGATAGCCACCGACACGCCCAGACGTTCGTCCGGCTTTAACGGCACCACAATCCTCACGCTCTCCTCAAAAACCGGTTTACCGTCCCGCATAAAGATAAACTTACCGTTGTTGGACTGCAGCTTGGCTCCCATGGCCTCAGCCGCCGCCAGCAGCTGGGCGCGCAACGCCTCCTTCTGCTCGGGCGGGATATCCTCATAGCTTTTATAGTGCAAGGGTCTTAAAATGGCCCGAATATTCTCCAGCGCCGTTTTTATTTTGGCGCAATCCTCCTCGGCGACCTCGTAATTCTGAAAGAACCGGCGGAACTGGGCGATATCCCGGGAGGGGAGCACCACCCGGCCGTTGACCGTCTCCATCTCGATTTTCAGGGCGGCGACGACCTCCTCTTCGCAGGCGGAAAGCTCCTCTTCCGCAGCCGCAGGCAGGGCCCCGGCGCATATCAGCAAACAGGTAAGCAAAAGGGTAAACAGTCTTTTCATGTATTCTTCCTCCCAAAAAGGGGCCGTATAGATTTCTCTGCGGCTCATCGGGCAAATGCCTAAGACTTTCCGGCGGCCACGGCGCTAAAGCGCCTCTCTGGCGGCCACGGCGCTAAAGCGCCTCTAACCGCTTTCCAATCGGGACGCGTCCGCATGCGCAATATAACAAAACTTACGAACAGGCTGCCTGCGGATAAGATATACCGCCTTACCCGGCGGCTCTAATCGACCCGGCCACGCCGCTGGCCCGCCTGGAAAGCGGCGATATTGGCGGCCACTTCAGCGGTCAGACGCTTCCTGGCCTCCACGGAGGCCCATGCGATGTGGGGGGTAATCAGCAGACGTTCCGGTTCCTTTACGCCCAGCAAGGGATTGTCCGGCCGAATAGGCTCAGTCTCCAGCACATCCAGTCCCGCGCCGGCCAGTTTTCCTCCATCCAACGCGGCGGCCAGGGCTTTTTCGTCCACAATGCCGCCTCGACCCAGATTGAGCAGATAGGCCGACGGCTTCATCAGTCCCAGCTCTCTCGCCCCGATAAGCCCTCTTGTGACGGGAGTCAGGGCCGTATGGATGGACACCACGTCCGACCCGGCCAGCAGCTCCTCCAAACCGGCCCGGGGATAGCGGTCGCTGCGATTTTTTCCCGAGGCCGAAAAGTATTCTACCCGCGCGCCGAAAGCCTCGGCAATTTGGGCCACTCGACCGCCGATGGCCCCCAAACCGATAATCCCCCACCGCCTGCCCGACAGTTCCCGGACGGGCGGGCCGAAATGGGTGAAAATATCGCTTTGGGCGTAGGCCCCGGATTTTACGTACCGGTCGTATACGCCCAATCCTTCCATCAAATAGAAGAGCATGGCAAAGGTGTGCTGGGCCACCGTTTGGGTGGAGTACCCGGCCACGTTGGCTACGGCGATACCCTTGGTCCGGCAGTAGTCCAGGTCCACCACGTTGACGCCGGTGGAGCAGAGGGCGACCATGCGCAGGCCGGGCGCAGCGGCCATGATCTCGGCCGTCAGCGCCGTTTTGTTGACGATGGCCGCCTCCGCGTCCCGCAGCCTTTCGACAACTTGATCGGGGGCGGTGGTCTCGTAGACCTGCAATTCGCCCAAGCGCCGCAGAGGCGCAAGATCTATATCCGGGCCTAGGGTCTTGGCGTCCAAAAAGCAAAGTTTCAAAGGGAATCCCCCTTTACTATTTAGGGCAAACGGTCGGCGCTGTCCGCCACAGGCGGAAAGCTGTATTCAGTATACCCTATTTTGGCGAAAAAAGCAATTCCTGCCAAAGGCAAAAAATCCCGGCGGATTTCTCTGTAAGAATCCGTCGGGATTTTTGTTTTCTTATTTTTCATGGCTGAACGGGAGGTTTTCCACCGCGCATAGCCTCTATTCCTCCTGCCCAGGAACCTTTGGCAAGGAGGCGAAGCCCTTCTCCAGATCCGCGTCGGTGGGAATGGAGTCGTTCATGACGCCATCGTGGAAGGAGGCGTAAGCGGTCATATCGAAATAGCCGGTGCCGGTTAAGCCGAAGAGGATGGTTTTGGCCTGGCCCGCTTCCTTACACTTTAAGGCCTCGTCCACCGCCGCGCGGATGGCGTGGGCCGACTCGGGGGCGGGCAGGATGGACTCCTGCCGGGCAAACAGGGCGGCCGCCTCGAAAACCCTGGTCTGCTCAACGGCCCGGGCCTCGTCCAGATACCCGTCGTGATAGAGCTTGGACAGGGTGGGCGACATACCGTGGTACCGCAGGCCGCCGGCGTGATTGGGCGAGGGCTGGAACTCGCAGCCCAGCGTATACATCTTGGCAAGGGGGGTGATGCGGCCGGTGTCGCAGAAGTCATAGGCGTATCTGCCCCGGGTCAGGGTGGGACAGGAGGCCGGCTCCACGGCGATAAAATAGGGATTCGCCTTACCGGTCAGCTTATCCTGCATAAAGGCGCTCATCAGTCCGCCCAGGTTGGAGCCGCCGCCGGCGCAGCCGATGACGATATCGGGATATTCGTCGATCATTTCCATGGCCGTCTTGGACTCCAGGCCGATGACCGACTGATGCAGCAGCACCTGATCCAGCACCGAGCCCAGCACGTACCGGCAGCCCTGGGTTTTGACCGCCGTCTCCACCGCCTCCGAGATGGCGCAGCCCAGGCTTCCGCCCGTTTCGGGAAACTTTTCCAGGATGGCCCGGCCGGCCTCGGTGGTGTCGCTGGGGCTGGGGATGATGTTGGCCCCAAAGGTCTGCATGACCGACTTGCGGTAGGGCTTCTGGTTGAAGCTGGTTTTGACCATATAGACGGTCAGGTCCAAGCCGAAGTAGGCGCAGGCCATGGACAGGGCGGTGCCCCACTGACCGGCCCCCGTCTCGGTGGTCAGGGCGGTCAGACCCTGCTCCTTGGCGTAGTAGGCCTGGGCCACCGCCGAGTTGAGCTTATGACTGCCCGAGGTGTTGTTGCCCTCGAACTTATAGTAAATTCTGGCCGGGGTGTCCAGGGCCTTCTCCAGATTGTAGGCCCGGATCAGGGGGGAAGGACGGTAGATTTTATAATATTCCTGAATCTCCTCCGGGATATCCATGTACCGGTCGGCGGCGTTCATCTCCTGATGGGCCAGCGTTTCACAGAAGATGGGATAGAGGTCCTTTTCCTCCAGCGGCTTGCCGGTGCCGGGATTCAATAAGGGCTCGTGCTGGGCCTTCATATCGGCCTTGATATTGTACCACTGCTTGGGGATCTGCTCCTCGGATAAATAAATACGATAGGGAACCTTACGCATAACGATTCTCTCCTTTTCTACATGTGTTTGCATATCAAAAATACCGGTATTTTGTTTTGGAAGTTTGCCTTATCCGTCGCCTCTTCCGGACAAATGTACAATTCCTTGTCCCCTTTCGAACAGGCCCCAACCGGTCAGAGGGCTTCCCAACGACCGCCGGCCCGCCATCGCCGGCCGGGTGCCTTGTACCACGCCAGCTTCCTTATCATGCCGGATTCCTCCTTGTAAGATACATAGATTTCTCTGCGGTCCATCTAAGCGAACAGCCGAAGGCTGTTCTGGCGCCCCCGGGGCTAAAGCGCCTCTGCCTGAAGGTCCCGGCGCTAAAGCGCCTCTAGTTGCTTCCTGTATGGGACGCCAGTGAGGAGCGCTAGAGGGCCTCACAAAAATTTTACTTTACAAGACAAAGTATTAAAAAAGCTTCCGTCCCCATTGTAAAACAGGGACAGAAGCTTGAAAAACAAACCTCTGCGGTGCCACCCATATTGACGCAAAACACGCCCGCTCCGCCGCATACAACCATATGCGTCCGGCTGTAACGGTCCGGTATCCGTCGGCTCCTACCAGACCTTTCTGGCGGGCGGACACATCCATCCGCCGCCGGTCCTTCGGGCCGCCCTCCCCGGTCCATTCCCTCTGCTGGCACGGCGCCGCGCTCTCAGCCATACGCAGCTCTCTTTGGCCGGCTCTTACAGGGTACTCCTCCGGGTCTTCGGTTTCAAAAGTTTTTCCTATTATATGCCCGCAGGGCGGAATTGTCAAGGCCAGGGCCGATTTTTACCCGATCCGTCAAAATCCCGCCCAACCTTTTTCCGTATTTCACAAAAGGGCCGTCCGAAAACGGGGTCTATTTCCCGGCCTGCTTGACCGCCGCGCCGATAAAATCCCGGAAAAGAGGGTGGGCCCGGTTGGGCCGGGAACGGAACTCGGGATGGTACTGGACGGCCACAAACCAGGGATGGTCCCTTAGCTCCACCGCCTCCACCAGCCGCTTATCCGGCGAGGTTCCCGAAACGACCATGCCGCCGGCCGTCAGCTTATCGGCGTACTCGCCGTTGAACTCGTACCGGTGACGATGCCGTTCGTGGATCAGGTCTTCCCCGTAGGCCGCGTGGAGCAGGGTGTCGTCGGCCACCGCGCAGGGGTATTTGCCAAGCCGCATAGTGCCGCCCTTTTCGGCGATATCCTTCTGGTCGGGCATGATGTCGATGACGGGGTGAGGGGCTTCGGGGTTAAACTCGGTGGAGTCGGCCTGGGGCAGGCCGCAGACATGCCGGGCGAACTCGATCACCGCAATCTGCATCCCTAAGCAGACACCAAAATAGGGGATCTTATGTTCCCGGGCGTACTGGGCGGCCAGAATCTTGCCCTCCACCCCCCGGCTGCCGAAG
>JAAVYX010000070.1 GCA_022791355.1 Clostridiales bacterium
ATTGACAAGGTATAAAACGGTTTTACAGGGATAAAATTGCCGCGCGCCGGGGTGTCTTCGATGCCGGCCGAAAGGAAGCCGAGCAAAGCCCGGTAACCTTATCCGCCTTGCCTGCGTGGGTTTACCTCTTGTAAAACGACGCAGGGCGTATGTGCCCTTGGAGGTAGATGGTATACCATTCTATGTAAACCGGCCGGGATAGGCGTCTTTTCCTTCCCGCGCCGGCCAGACTATCCTTCTTTTGTAATCTGCTCCAATACTGCTATCAGGTCGGCCATGGTTTCCAGCCTGACGCCGCGGGACAATATCTCGTTTTTCAGATCAATGGATAAGCTTTCAAAAGCCTCCCGAATTTTGGGACTCACCTTGGACATGCATACCACCTCCTTTTCCTTAGTATGACCTGTATGCTATGCGTATAAAAAAAGCGCGCCGTTTTGAGACGAACGACGTGCTTTTGTTTGGCGCTTTAGCTTAAAAAATACCGATTTTACCGGTCGCGGCTTGAAAAAGCTTTGTCATCTGTCTCCACAGAGACCATACGCGCAGTGACTGCCCGGCAGGGAGACCCGCGCGAGCGGCTGGCAGGGAAACGTTAGGGAACTAGCGGGGAACCGGCGGCGTTCTCGGATCAAACGGCAAGGCGGCTGTTCTGTCGAGCAGCGTGAGGACCGTTCTATGCATAGCTGCTGGCGGCTACGCTGTCAAGCGGTTCCGGCCTCCATGGGGAATCGTTACGGAGGGCGGCCCCTATTTGAGCTCGCCGCTGGGTTCTTCGGCGTTTTAAAGGAAAAAAATTCACAGCAGGCCAGACTGATGCGGCAGCGCCTCTTGGGGCCTATACGATTCAGCGCAGCGCGGCTGCCATCGGCCGGCGTCGGAGACGCGGCAGTATGCGGCAAATCCGCCTAAGCCGCGTTGTCTTGAAAGCCGGAAACGCGACAGCCGCGCTGCGCTTGGTTATAATCGGTCGGTTCTTCCAATCGACTACTGACGGGCGGCTACAAAGAGCGGCTGTTCACCCGTCTGGGCCGCGGGTCTTTTACTCGCTAAATGCCGCTGAGCGCATGAATCCTTTGTCAAACTACGGTACATAATGAAAAAGTTATATTATATATTTATTTTTTGTATTTTACATGAAATGAACGATAACGTATACTTATTATATCT
Organism: Clostridiales bacterium; assembly: GCA_022791355.1. Taxonomy (GTDB): domain Bacteria; phylum Bacillota; class Clostridia; order Oscillospirales; family Acutalibacteraceae; genus Howiella. The sequence continues at coordinate 1,171 of JAAVYX010000070.1, forward strand.
AATATAGTTTGCATGGCGTTTTATTATTTGAAATGAATGCCATCTACCTCCAAAGGGCAAATACGGTTTTACAGAGGCAAACCCACGCAAGCCGCGACGTCTTGGCTGCCGGCCGAAAGGTAGCCGCGCGAAGCTGGGTACGCGGGCCGCTCTACCGAGCGGCTGCCTGGCGGCCGTCCTTTAGGACGGCTACTGACGGCAGCTCTAGCCGCCCGTAGGGCGGCCAGCGGGCTTTCGCCCGCCAAATCCGAGAACGTTGCTAGCGCTCATTTGGGCCGCCGACGGGCGTATGATCTCTTGGAGGTGATGGTGCCATCTGCCTCTAATGGTCGATACGTCCCACGGCGGTCCAATGGGGCTAATTAGGGCGCTGGCGGCGTTCCCGGATTTGACAGACGGCAGGATAGCCGCTCTGTCGAGCGGCTTGAGGGCTCCTGCTTATGGCGGCGGTCTACTCTTGTTAACCCCCATTTTTGGCTCCATGCCGGTTTTTCGGCGTTCTACGAGAGGAAACCTGCGGCGGAACAGGCGGATGAGGCGGCCGCTCGTTGGAGCGGCCCATATGGGCCGGACATAGCCCGGCTGCCTGGCGGCCGGCAACCACGACAACGCCGCGCGAGGGTTCTCTGTAAAAAAACGTATGCGTCCTTAAAGATTGATGGCAGCGATCTTGAAACGGCTCAAAGGCGCACAAAATGAGGATGGCTGAAGCTGCATCGCCGGTGTGGCGTCAGGGGATCTGCCCAGCCGTTCAAGCGCATTGAAACTAGTTGCTTTTTTCCGGACGTTTCTTAATCTCTCTGCATCTTAAACTCCTATCATCTTTTACCTTCACTCAAACTCTCTCCACCGTCCGGATTTTTGCAAAAACCGCCCTCTCATTATATGGGAGGGCGGTTTTTTACGGTTTGCTTAAGCGAGCCCCCCTGATTGTACCCGGGACAGAAAAGGCTGGCTTTTATCTGAAAAACCGGCTATACCATCTATCTTGGGGGGGAGCAAATACGCACAGTAGCGGCCCAAAAGAGGGCCGTCGGGCCGTCGGGGAACTATCAGGGAACTAGCAGCGTTCTCGGATGCGGGCGGGCGACAGATAGCCGCTCATTGGAGCGACCTTCAAATTCCGCTTCAAGGCGGCCGGAACGCAAAAGCGAGTTGCCCATTCGAGCGGCTCCCCCACTGCCTTACTGCCCCCATTAGGACTCGCCGCTAGGTCCCGCGGCGTTTTAGGGAGAATCCACGCAGTCTGCGTTGTCTTGGTTGCAGGCCCTTGGGGCGGCATACGAACGGCCGCAAAACCTGAGGACACAGCCAGTTTTCCGCTCGTTCTCTAATAGTTCCCTGCTAGTCCCTATTTGGTTCGCCCAAAGGGGCAGCTATTGTACGTATCGCTCCTTGGAGGCAGATGGCATTTTTTCACTTGGTACATTTAGACGGATGCAGACTTAATCATTCCTGATGCCCCGACAATGTGTTACTAACGATATCCAGGCGCTGTTCTGCAAAAATGGAACGGTCTATTCGGCGTGCGGACTGTTTTGCGGGTAGAAATAGTCCTCGATCTCCCGCAGAAAGGCGTTGCCGTACCGTTCCAGCTTGGTCCGGCCCACTCCCGAGACCTCCAGAAACTCTGCGGGCGTGCGGGGCAGCTTTTGGCACATATCCCGCAGGGAGGCGTCGGTAAAAACCACGTAGGCCGGCGCCCGGGCCTTAGCGGCCAGCTCGGCCCGCAGAGTCTTCAGACGGGCGAAGAGCTGCTCGTCCGGTTCGATCTGCGTTGGCGCGGCCTTCTTGTTCTGCTGGGCCGGCAGCCGGACGGTAAGGGCCGCCTCGCCCTGCAGCAGGGACCGGGACTTTTCGGTCAGGGTCAAAACGGGATAGTCTCCGTCGGTGAGGGCGGCGTAGCCCTCGGCCAGCAGGGCGTTAACCACCGCCCGCAGATACCTTTCGCTGCTGTCGGCCAGCAGGCCGTGGGTGGAAAGCCGGTCCAGGCCCAGCCGCTGAATTCGCTCATTTTTACTGCCGCGCAGCACGTCTATCACCATTTTTATACCAAAACGCTGGTTCATTCGGGCCGCGCAGGAGAGAACCTTTTGCCCGTCCAGGGTCGCGTCGGCCGTTTGGGCCCCCTCCTCGCAGTTGGAACAGGCGCCGCAGAAGTCGGGGGCGGTCTCGCCGAAGTAGCGTAGGATGTAGGCCCGCAGACAGTCGCCGGTTGTACAGTAAAAGGTCATACGCTTCAGCCGCTCCCGGTCCCGCTCCCGCACGGCCGCCTGGGCGGCCTCGTCCAAATCGGGGTTGGGTTCGGCGTGGTCGATGAGAAAGGTGTTGGTGCGCACGTCCTGACCGCTGTACAGTATGGTGCAGCGAGCGGGCTCGCCGTCCCGCCCGGCCCGGCCGGCCTCCTGGTAATAGCTTTCCATGTCCTTGGGCATGTTGTAGTGCACCACATAGGAGACGTTGGATTTGTCGATGCCCATACCGAAGGCGTTGGTGGCTACCATGACCGTTTTCCGGTCGTAGAGAAAGTCCTCCTGATTCTGCTGTCGTTCTCGGTCGGACAGGCCGGCGTGATACCGGGAAGCGGGAATCCCCCAGCCGCACAGGGTCTCGCAGACCTGCTCCACATTTTTGCGGGTGGAACAATAGACAATGCCGCATTTGCCCGGGGACTCCTCCACAATCCGCCGCAGTGCGGCCAGCTTGTTGCCGGGATGCTCCACCGAAAAGTAAAGATTTTTGCGGTCGAAGCCGGTGGTGACCAGCAGAGGGTCCCGCAGGCCGAGTATAGAGGCTATGTCCTCTTTTACCGCCTTGGTGGCCGTGGCCGTAAAGGCCCCGACAGTAGGCCGTCGGTCCAGGGCCTCTATAAAGTCCGCAATTTTCAGGTAGCTGGGCCGGAAATCCTGTCCCCACTGAGAGACGCAGTGGGCCTCGTCCACTGCCAGCAGGTCGATAACCGCCGGCCGGGCAAAGCGAAGGAAAGCGTCGGTAGTCAAGCGCTCGGGGGCCACATAGATGATCTTGTACCGTCCGTCCGCCGCCCGTTCCAGGGCCAGACGGGTCTGAGCGGGGGTTAAAGAGCTGTTGATATAGGCGGCGGGAACGCCCGACTGGATGAGGGACTCTACCTGATCCTTCATTAAAGAGATCAAAGGGGAGACGACTAAGGCGATCCCACCGGCCAACAGGGCGGGCACCTGATAACAAATCGACTTGCCCGCCCCCGTGGGCATGACGCAGAGCGCGTCCCGTCCAGCGGACAGACAGTCCACAATCTGTTCCTGCCCCTCTCTAAACGCGGCGTGGCCGAAATAGTTTTTGAGGATCTCCCGCTTGTCCATTATCTATCTCCCCGTTTCCCAAGGTTTTATAAAGTATAACACGAATTGGGAAAACTGTCGAGAGGAAGGGAAACGCCCGCCTTCCTAAAAAGCTATGATACGTTGTACGATCCCCTTGGTCCGCGAAGGACATGCGCAGCTGTCTGCGGACGGCCCGCAGACAGCTGCGCTTTGATCCTTCCGGCAGGCCGCCGGGCTATGTTCAGCTTATGGGACTACGGCATAAGCAGCGCCGTCCGTATGCGTTCCCCTTATGGGAAAACCTGTCGCTATGGTTTTCTCCCTCCCGTTCTACCGGCGGTTCTCAAACGTTTAGAACCGTCTAGAACCGTCGCCCAAGTAACGGCTTGCATGGGCTCCGGAAGGACTTAACGTCAGCTTAGCCCTTTGAGCGGCGCTGAACCGTACCATCACATGTCCCGCCGTTCAATCGATAGTACCGTCTACCTCCAAGGGCTAATACGCCCAGCGGGGACCAAAATGGGAACTCGCAGCGTTCTCGGATGCAGGCGGGCGACAGCCGGCCGCTCTACGGCCGGCAACAAAGACAATGCGGCTTGCGGCGATTTTTCCCCGTAAAACCGTATGATACCTTGTCAATCGACGGTATATTCTCTATTTTGAGAAGCGTTCCAATCGGTATTCGGCTGAAGACAAAGCCTGCTCCCTGCAAAACAGGAGCGGGCTTTCTGATTCCTGTATGGGCATTTGAGAAGGACAGGTACAAGCGACAGAGGATACGGAAGGCGGCAGGAACCGTTTTCTTCAAAAGGAACAGGTCTGAAAAAGCGTCTGGATAAAAACGAAAGCAACTGTCAACGGCGCGGTTTATCCTTGAACGGACGGCGACATATGCGCTGAAACAATAGTATTCGAGGAGATAAGCCGGAAAAGTTCGCCGGGCTCTAGGACTGCTATTCGAGATAATTTGGGCTTTTTTGGAACAGGGGCGCAGAGCGTCAAGGGCCAGGCTGAAATGAAACGCATAGGACAGCGCGTATATATCGGAGACGGCTGGAAATCTCACGGAGCATATGCCTATAGCCCCGCGCCGCTTACATCCTGCAAATTTTTGACTTGACAAGTTCTGTTTTGCATGCTAATATAGTAGCGCGATAAAGCGAAGGAAGCGGGAGCAGACTGTCCCGCGGCGGAAAGGGATCGAACCGTATGCAGAAATACATCACCAAAACCCCCGACGGAACCAGGGATTTGCTTTTTGAAGAATGCGAGCTGCACAGCCGGGTGAAAAGCCGCCTGTCCGACCTGTTCCAGAGCCGGGGTTACTATGAGGTCGTCACCCCCGGGCTGGAGTATTACGATTTGTTCTCCCTGCCGGGGGCGGCCTTCTCCCAGACCGAGATGATCAAGGTCACCGAGCAGGGGGGGAGGCTGCTGGTCCTGCGGCCGGACAGTACTATGCCCATTGCCCGGCTGGTCTCCACCCGATTGAAGGACGCGCCTCTGCCCCTCCGGCTGCACTACGCCCAGAAGGTCTACCGAGTCTCCCCGGGACTGAAGGGGCGGAGCAACGAGATTACCCAGTCGGGCGTGGAGCTTATCGGCGCGGAGGGACGGCTGTACGACCTGGAAACCATCCTCACCGCCGCCAAGGCCCTGGAGGCCTGCGGTATGACCGATTACAAGATCGAGCTGGGACACGCCGGTATTTTCGGCGCGCTGGCGGCCGACCTGCCGGTGGACGAGGAGGAGAAGGAGGAAATCCGGCTGCTCATCGAGTCCAAGAGCTACAGCGCTTTGGAGGACCTGCTGGACGGTCTGCCCGAGAGCGACGCGGCGGCGGCCATCCGGATGCTGCCCCGGCTGTTTGGGGGCAGGGAGGTGCTGGAACAGGCGGCCGGTATTTTCGGCGGCCGGGCGGCGGACGAGCTTGCCTACCTGCGGGAGCTGCTGGCCTGTCTGGAACCGGCGCTGGGGGACAGGATTAACCTGGATTTGGGACTGGTGCACCGCAATCACTATTATACCGGCGTGGTTTTCCGGGGCTACCTGCCCGGGTCGGGGGATACGGTGGTGTCGGGCGGGCGGTACGACCGTCTGTTCGACGCTTTTGGCAGCCGCCGTCCGGCCGTGGGCTTCGCGGTGGACGACGACGCCATCACGGCCATTCTGCTGGCCGAAAGGGAAAAACAGCGGAAGCCCCGGCGCAAGATATTGTTTGCGGCGGCTGGGTATGAAATGAAGGCGCTGGCCCGATTGGAAGAACTGACCGCGGCGGGAGACGTCTGCGAGGTACTGCCCTTCGGCGGCAAGCAGGAGAGTCTACATATCGCGAGGGAGCGAAACGCCGCCGAAATCGAGCTGGTGGGCGAGCTGACCGAAATCATCCGGCTGGTTTAGCCGGCGGAAAGAGTAAAGAGGCGAAAATATGAAACCGATACGTATCGCTTTAACCAAGGGCCGTCTGGAAAAAGACGCGGTGGCCATCTTCGACCGGATGGGCCTGGACACCGACGCCCTCAAAAATAAGGGACGGCGGCTGATTCTGCCGGTATCCGACTGCGAGGCCGTTTTGGCCAAGGCCGCCGACGTCATCACCTATATCGAGCACGGGGTCTGCGACGTCGGCGTGGTGGGCAAGGATACCATTTTGGAGTATCCCGGCAGCTACTATGAGCTGTTGGACCTGAAGATCGGAAAATGCCGGTTCGCTTTGGCCGGACCGGCCGGGAAGGACTTTTACGCCGGGTACCAGTCCAAGACCATCGCCACCAAGTATCCGGCGGTGGCCCGGCGGTTTTTCGACGGCAAGGGCATGGACGTGAAGATCATCAAAATCGAGGGATCGGTGGAGCTGGCCCCCTTACTGGGCCTGGCCGACGCCATTGTGGATATTGTGGAAACCGGCAGCACCCTGAGGGAAAACGGGCTGGAGGTTATTGAGACCGTGGCCCCCATTTCGGCCCGGGTGATTGTAAACATGGCCAGCCTCAAGCTGCGTAAGGCCGAGATGGAGGATTTTGTAAGCCGGATGCAGGCGGCGTTGGCCGAATGATAGGGAAGAGGGATGATTCCATGCTGAAGATTACCAAGGCGGACGGACAGTCCGAGCGGGCGCTGATAGACGAGCTGCGGGCCCGCAGCGGCGAGGTGGACCGGCAGGTCACGGCGGCCGTGGAGGAGATTTTACAAACGGTGCGGCAAAAGGGAGACGAGGCCGTCCGGGCCTACACCGAAAAGTTTGACGGGAAGGCCCCTGAGAAGGCCGAACTGACCCGAGCCGATATGAAGGCCGGTATGAAGGTCTGCGATGCGGCTTTCCTGTCCGCTCTGGAAAGGGCGGCCGACAACATCCGGGTCTTTCACGAGAAGCAGAAGCAGCAGAGCTGGCTGGACCCCCAGGCCGACGGGGTTATCCTGGGTCAGCGTATCCGGGGTCTGCACAGGGTGGGAATCTACGTGCCGGGCGGTACGGCGGCCTATCCCTCCTCGGTGCTCATGAACGCCATCCCGGCTAAAATCGCCGGGGTGGGAGAGATCGTCATGGTCACTCCGCCTCTAAAGAACGGGG
>JAAVYX010000071.1 GCA_022791355.1 Clostridiales bacterium
CAGCCAGAAGGACAAGACCCGGCTGCCCACCCACATCCAGGTAACCGCCGATCATTGCGGCTTGGCCAAGGACTCCATCGTTCTTTTGGAGCAGGTGCGCACCATCGATAAGCAGCGGCTCAAGGAGCGTATGGGCAAGCTGGACCCCGGTTCCATGACCCGGGTGGACAAAGCCCTGTCGGTCAGCTTTGGGCTGCCTGTGGACCTGCCCTATCAGCAGGAGCGGCAGGCCTAGCCGGCGATTCAACCTTTTTTATTGGCCGCATATCTTGGACGGCCCGCGGGACCTTTGGTCTGCGGGTCGTTTTTTATATTGCATATCCTGCATTTTTTTGATATAATGTCCGCAAAGCAGGCGTTATACCGGACGGTTGGCCCTGCGGATGCCCAGTTACCATGCGCTGCGCATGGCGTCTGGTCCGATAAGCGGTTTGCGATGAAAGGCCGCCAACATAGAGCGAGGAGACTTTCGAGGATATGCTTTGATTTTGGGCTGAGCGGGATATTTCGCGCAGGCGTATTTATGGTATAACTGCAATACCTGCTCGCGCGGCGCACGCCTCTTTCTACGCGAATAATACGCGCGGCAGGAGCTGCGTAAGCGGTGTCCTCATGAACTGTAAAAGCGTATGAGAAAGGATTTGCTGTTATGAGCAAGTACAGGAACGTTTATGAAACACCCGAGCTTTTTTTCCATCATGCCATAGACGAGACGCCCGTCCAATCCGACTTTCAAATGCACATCCATATCCACTATGAGATTTATTTTTTTGTCTCGGGCAGCGTGCATTATTTGGTGGAAAACAGCGAGTACGCCTTAAAGCCCGGTAATATTTTGCTGATGCGGCCGATGGAATACCACATGGCCAAAATGATGAACGACGACCGGTATGAAAGATACTGTGTGATTTTCTCGGAAGAGCTGTTGGATCCTATCGACCCGCAGCGCCGCCTGCTTCTGCCCTTTCATTCCCGCCCCTTGGAGAAGGCGAATATTTTTTCACCCAGCGAATTTCCCGGCGTCGATCCGCTGGAACTGTTTAAGTCTATAGCCGAGGCGGATTCCGCGCCCGAAACAAAACGAACGGCCGTTTTAGCTAATTTGTACGCTCTTCTCTGGGAGTTGTCCAAGGCCTATGAGAACAAGAAAATCGATAAAAAAAGCAAGTCCGCCGACAGCCTTACGGATCAAATACTGCGGTATATGAATAAACATTTGTTTGACGATATAACCATTGAAAGCATCAGCGAGCATTTTTATATCAGCGCTTCCTATCTGCATCGGCTGATTAAAAACGCGGTGGGCGCCTCCGCCTGGAAATATATTCTGTACAAACGGCTTTCGGCGGCGCAGGGCGAGATACAAAACGGCAGCACAGCCACAGACGCCTGTCGGAAATGCGGCTTCAAGGATTATTCCGCCTTTTATCGAGCATATGTCAAACGCTACGGCGTATCTCCCGCCGGGGACAGCGCCCGCACAAATCAGAATAAAGGATAAACAACCCGTCGGCCTTATGGCGCCGGCGGGCTTTTTGATGCTAAGCCTTGGATGAAAGAATGGGATAATTTGTTTCCCGTATGGCTTGTTCATAATATGCAATATGATTCGGAATTTATTGACAATAGACTTTATGGGCTACTTTTGTTATTCTGTTTATAAAGATCTTTGTATATTGTCGAAACACTATCAAAACTGTCAGAGCGAAAGTGAAATTGAATTGGTTTAATACATATTGAAATGACTATATGTCATATTTGAAATCTGTATTTTACTAATATCCCGCAAACGCTTATCATTTATTATATTAGTGTTTCGCACTTACATATAAGGGGGAATTGCTAGGCGATTGTTTTTAAGGACCGTAGGATGCATTTGATGGTAAATCAACAGAAAAGGAGACGATTTGATGAGACGAATACAGTCCAAGTTCAAGGGCTTCATCGGACTGGCTATGGCTGCCTGCATGCTGTTTTCCAGCCTGCCGACGGCCCTTCAGGTCAACGCGGAAGCAAGCGAGCTGCCTGACATGCCGGAGATCGACAGTCTGCCGGCCCACCCGGATATCCGCCTGCCGGACATCACCACCGAAAACGGTCTGCTCTGGTACCCGCTGGACGAGACCAAAACCCCCATCAAGAACGCCATCCCCGACGGGGAGGTTCACAACGCCCATGAGGTCATCGGCGACCTCAAGCCGACCGGCGGCGTGGATGGCGGCGCGATTCAGTTCGGCGGCGGCAATTACCATCATGTTACCATCAACCAGGACAAAGATGGAACAGATTTCCTCAAAGACGCCTACACCGAGGAGACGGTAGCCTTCTGGTTCAAGCCCGACCGACTGACCGGCATCCAGATGCTCTATAACCAGGGCGACCGGACCGGCGGCGTCGGCATCCGTCTCAACGCAGGCAAGCTGCAGGTCAACGTATCTACCGGCGGCGTCAATCTGCTGGACGATGTGGATGTTTCCGATTCCCTGGGCCAGTGGACCCATGTGGCTGTTGTTTTTGACAACGGCGAGGCCAGCGTTTATGTAAACGGTGAAAAGAAAACCAGTAAGACCACCTCGGCCTCTGCTATGGGCAAGGCTAGCGTGGGAACCACCTTCGGCAACAATCATACCCGCGTCAACGCCTGGGACGACGGCAGCAGTACCCGCGAGTTCCAGGGCATGATAGACGATCTGCGGATTTACAAGACCGCGGTCGAGCCTAAGGCCTATGTCCGGGCTATCGCCGGATTTGAGGATAAGACGGTATTGGTGGGAACCTCTTTGGAGGCGCTTCATCTGCCCGATTCGGTTACCGTTTATCTCAGCAGCGAGCAGAGCTTTTCGCGTCCGGTAACCTGGAACGCCAAGCCGGCTTACGACGGGAACGCCGCTGGCGCGTATGTCTTTACCGCAGATCTGGATCTGCCGGCCTATCTGGTGAATCCCTTTGCGGTCGAGATGACCGTCACCGTGCAGGAAGACACGGGAGAGGGGGACCCTGAGTTGAATACGGCGATTCCCAAGGCGCAGGAGGCCCTGTCCGGCTTCATCGCCTCCAAGTCCACCACGGCCCAGCAAATTTTGGATGCGGTCAAGCAGGCCGTGGACAATCCAAATATCGCCGCTGCCTGGGAGAGCGACCCGGTCATCACCCTGCCCGAGGGTCTGACCTCCGGCAGCATCAAGGGAAGCATTGTCCTTTCCAAGGGAAAATACAGCGAGAAGCTGCAGGTGGATATTTTGATTCCCAGCCTGGAGGACGGGCTGCGCCTGCGGTATGAATTTGAGGGCGGAAAGGCTGTCGACATTTCGGGCAACGGCCGGGACGGCGCTGCCTATGGCACCCTCAAGACGGCCGACGGTATCAACGGTCAGGCCATGTACTTCAGCGGCGGCTACGTCAAGATGCCGGAGGATGTGATCCAGGGACTGGAGCGGTTCACCGTCTCGGTCTGGATCGATCCCCTGTCTGATTTCCAGTATGCCCGCGTGTGGGATATCGGCTCGGCCGAAAACAATTTTGTCAACCTCTGGCTGCGCAACGACACCGAGCGGAAGTATTCCTGCAATATCCGGCTCCATGAAAGCACCACCCAGCGCAACGAAGCTACCAAGGCCACCTTTAAAACCGGCACCTGGCGCAACCTGGTAGTGACCTATGACGAAGCCGACAACAGCCGTATCACCATTTATGAGGACGGCGAGGTGCTGGTATCCACCCAGACCGGCAAGAAGCTCTCCCAGCTGGGCGCGGCCACCAACGCGCTTCTGGGCTGGAGCCAGATGAAAAACGACTATGACTACCACGGTTATATGGACGATTTCCGGATCTACGACCGCGCCCTGACCGCCGACGAGGTGGAGGCGCTTGCGGCCGAGGGGACCCAGAGCCTGGTGGAAAACGCGGCCGGCAAGCTGGATATCGCCGGCTTCAACGGTTTTGAGAGTCTGTCCGGCGTGGTGCAGAACCTGAATCTGCCTCAGGCCTCCGACATTCTCTACAGCGGCGCGTCCATTGTCTGGAAGTCCAGCGATACGACTGTGATCTCCAGCAGCGGCGCCCTGGCCGACGTCAAGGCCGATTCCACGGCTACCCTGACCGCCACCCTCACCCGGGACGGTAAGTCGGCCTCCAAGGAATTCCCCCTGACCGTGAAGGCCGACCGGACCCTGACGCCTGATGCGGTTCCCGACGTGGTCACCGTACCGGGTCTGTATCCTGAGCTGCCCGAGCGAATTACCGCCAACAAGGGCCAGGCCAGTATGGCCGTCGCTTGGGATGAACCGACGCCCCAGCAGTACGCCGGCGCGGGCGAGTTTACCCTGAACGGAACGGCCGAAGGCAAGGCGGTAACCGTCAAGGTCAAGGTAGACAGCACCCTCTTTACCAACCCCATCATCGGCCCCGCCGCCGCCGACCCCTTCTTCTACTATAAGGACGGCTATTACTACTATGTGCGCTCCAGCTACGGCGGACTTACCGTATCCAAGGCCAAGCGCATCCAGGATATCGGCCAGGTTCCCCGTATCATGGTCTACTCCCAGAGCGACGCGCCTTCCAATATCACCAGAAACTGGTGGGCGCCCGAAATCCACTATCTGGAGGGCAACTGGTATATCTATTGGGCGGCCAACGACGGCAAGTCGGAAAACCATCGTATGTACGTGCTGGAATCTACCGACCCGAATAACGCACAGGCCCCTTACACCCTTAAGAGCCAGCTGGCTCCCACCAAGCTTAACGAGCAGACCGGCGAGTGGGAAGTAGATACTGCCCAGAATATGTGGGCTATCGACGGTACGATCTTCGAAAACAAGGACGGCCGGATGTACTTCCTCTGGGCGGGCTACGACGGATCGGCCGGCAACTTCCAGAAACTGTTTATCGCCGAGATGCTCAACCCCTGGACCATGAAGGGTAGCCGTACCCTCATCAGCGAGCCCGAGCTTCCCTTTGAGATCCGCGGCGGCGGCTATAAGCTCAACGAGGGCCCTCAGATTATCACCAGAGGCAACAAGGTCCATGTGCTCTACTCCTCCTGCCAGGCCAACTACGACTGGTACTCCTTGGGTCTGCTCACCGCCGAGGCTGACGCCGACCTGCTGGACGCCGCTTCCTGGAAGAAGAATCCCGGACCGGTCTTCACCAAGTCCAACGACTCTTCCGAGGAATCCTTCGGTACCGGCCACGCCATGGTAGTGCAGTCTCCCGACGGAACCGAGGATTGGCTGATCTATCACGCCTACCAGCAGGGTAACGGAACCGGCCATACAGGCGACATGGAGGGACGGTGCACCCGCGCCGTCAAAATCAGCTGGGATGAAAACGATATGCCCATCTTCGGCAACCCGGTAGGCTACGACGTACTCCAGCAGCAGCCCTCCGGTACGGCCGACGCCGTCGCCCTCAAGTACGAGGCCGAGACGGCCACCCTCACCGGTAACGCACAGGTTGTCAACCAAACCAGGGCTTCCGGCCGCAAGATAGTTGGCAATATCGACCAGGATTCCAGCGTTGTCTTTAAGGTGGACGTACCCGTAGCCGGCCGGTATCTGGTCAGCTTTATGGGCAATTCCCGTTCCGCCTCCGGCCATACCGGCTATCAAAATGTCAATATCAACGGTACGGACTACAAGATCTGGCACCGCGGCGACAATGAGAAGCGCAACGACAAGTGGATACCTTCCACCTTGGCCGACGCTGAGCAGATTGGGATGGGCCTGTATGTGGAGCTTCCCAAGGGAGAAAGCACCCTCACGGTGACCTATCATGCCGACGCCGCCGCTGTCTGCGATCTGGATTACCTCTATCTGCTGCTGGAGGACGAAGGGCAGACCCCCTCCATCCGTCTGGATAAGGAAACCATGAATCTGAAGGTCGGCGCGTCCGATACCCTGACGGCGACTGTGACCCCGGAAGGAGATACGGTAAGCTATACCTCCTCCGCCCCGGACGTCGCCTCTGTGGATGAGAACGGAAAGGTGACTGCCCTTAAGGCCGGCACCGCCGTTATCACCGCCCGGACGGCCAGCGGCGCCGAAGCGACCTGTACCGTCAAGGTAACCGACGGTAGCACGCCGTCGTATGAAAAGGGCGACCTGGATAAGGACGGCAAGGTCACCATCCAGGACGTGATGGAGGCATGTAAGATTCTCGCCCGGCAGTCGGCCGGCAAAAAGCCTACCGACGAAGAGCTTGAGTTGGGCGACCTGGACGGAAGCAACAGCATCACCATAAACGACGTGATGGAAATCTGTAAAATTCTTGCTCGCCAGGCCTCATAGGCTTGCTATACCTCCTGTAAAACGCGCCCCGCGGATTTGTCTGCGGGGCGCGTTGCTTTTTTGTATCGTGCGGCCGCCGCCTGTTCCGGGCAAAGGAGGGAGTCGATAGGCTGCGGGCTATCATGGACGCAATTGAAGGTCTACGGGATATCTGCGCTTGTTGGGACGACGTGAAGCCCGGCGCGGCTCTAATATTTTTGCGGGGCCCGCGTAAGGTTGATACGAAACGCGCATTGGAATCGTTTCGAAAAAGAGGAATAAACGATATCAGCCGCTCTACTATTGTTTATGGCATACGCCCGCTTCAGTAGGCGCGTCATGCATTTGAAAGCCGCCGACATGACAATTTTAAATTTAAAAGGCCGCGGCCGGACGAACAGGCTGGCCGTTTTAGATAGCTTGCCTAAGATAATCTATAAAAAATACGCCCGGCTATGTAACCGGGCGCTTGATGGAGAGATGCGGGATAATCCGCAGACCTCTATGAAAGCCGTGCAAAGGCTCTCCCGGTCTCTCTGTAAAAAGGGAATTGGGCGTTTTGCTTGGCGCAGGAGAGATATGCTGTAGCAAAAATTGGCGGGAAGAGCCTTTATAATCCGCTAAAATAAGAGGAAGTTTCTCATGCCAAACGAAAGACAAAGCGCCAGCTTCTCTATTAACGGCCACGAGGTTTCCGCAACCTTTGCCAGCGCCGGAGATTCGGCTGCTCTCAACCACGCAAAACAGATTTTACTCTCCGCTTTTGTCGCCAGCACTTCCAAGCCCAGCTCCAAAGGCATCCTTGCAATATCCCCCGGACAGAGGGATAATATAGGTGGGGGTAAGCCCCGTGTACCTTGAAAATTGTATATCTCCTATGTATCGAAAACGTCCTCTCCAAATATTTTGAGAGGACGGATTGATACATGGAAAACCGAGTTTACTGTTTATACCGAGTGTCCACCGACAAGCAGGTGGACTACAATGACAAGAGCCAGGCAGACATTCCCATGCAGCGGAAAGCCTGCCACCGCTTTGCGGAAGAAAAGGGCTGGACGATCATTCACGAGGAGCAGGAGGACGGCGTGTCCGGCCACAAGGTACGGGCGGAAAACCGTGGCAAGCTCCAAAGTATCAAAGAACACGCCAAGCAGGGCAAGTTTGACATTCTGCTGGTATTCATGTTTGACCGTATCGGGCGGATCGCTGATGAAACGCCCTTTGTGGTGGAGTGGTTCGTCAAGAACGGCGTCCGTGTCTGGAGCACCCAAGAGGGCGAGCAGCGGTTTGACAACCATACCGGCAAGCTCACCAACTACATACGATTTTGGCAGGCTGACGGCGAGAGCGAAAAAACCTCTATTCGCACAAAAACCGCCCTCGGCCAGATCGTCGAGGACGGCGGCTTTAAGGGCGGCGTGGCCCCGTATGGGTACGACCTTGTAAAGAGCGGACGGCTCAACAAGAAAAAGCATAGGCTTTATGAATTGGCCGTCAACGAGGCCGAGGCTGCTGTTGTCCGTATCATTTTTGACAAGTATGTGCATGAGGGCTATGGAGCCCAGCGGATTGCAACCCGCCTGAATAAGCTGGGATACCGGGCCCGGAGCGGCAAGATGTGGCACCACGCCACCGTCCGGGGTATCATTTGCAATCTTACCTATACCGGCGTCCTGCGGAGCGGAGAAAGCCGTTCCCAAGTGCTGCCTCATTTGCAGATTATTTCGCTGGAACTGTTCGAGGACGCCCAGCGCATCCGCACTTCCCGCGCCAAC
>JAAVYX010000072.1 GCA_022791355.1 Clostridiales bacterium
GGCGCTGGTGCCCATGGCCACGATGGTCAGACCGACGACCACGGAGGGAACCCGCAGCAGCCGCGCGATAGACGCGCTGCCGTCCACAAAAAAGTCGGCCCCCTTCACCAGCAGAATAAAACCTACCACCAGCCAGACGTAAACCATTTTTCCATCCTCCGCATCTTTAAATATAAAAAACGAGACTTTTATTGTACCCTAAAAAGGCACAATAAAAGTCTCGTTTCTATCGAAACAGCGCACGGCCCGGTATTTCTACGGGATGACGAACCGTACAACGCCCCGTTTACCGGGCCGCAAACTACTCCCCTTTATTGAACGTCCCTATTTTACAGGATTCTCCTCCTCCTGTCAATCCCCGGTCGTTTGTTTAAAAATAGATTTCTCTGCGACCCGTCTTAAGCGAACAGCCTAGGGCTGTTCTGACGGCTCCGGCGCAAAAGCGCCTCTAGTTGCTTCCCGCCAGGGACGCTGCTAGAGGTTTGGCCAGAGGCCAAACCGGGACGCCAGAAAGAGGTTTGGCCAGAGGCCAAACCGGGAACGTCCGTGAGGCGCGCTAGAGGGTCTCGCAAAAATTTGCGCAGAGCGTATAGGTTTGCTTCAGTAAAGACGGATTCAAAGCAAAAAGCCGATACGCCCCGCCTGCATTTTCACGCTGTCCCCCAGCTCGCCGCACCGGCGTGCCGGTATGCTTCGGCCAGCCCCGAGCAAAGACGACTTGCAGGAAGCGGCGCGTCAAAACAAGCCAAAGGCTGTTCGCCTGTGCGCCTTGCGGAGCAAGGCGTCCCGTCGCGGGAAGCGACGAACAGCCTCTGGCTATTCGCCTAGATAGCCCGCAAAAGAATCCACATTATCCTTGACCTTTTAAAACGTGTCCTGCTACAAGACGTCTTTCGGCGCATCGCACAGCGAACAGGGGACAGGCCGCTCCCAAAACCCGTTTTTTTCGCCCTTTGTCCGGAAACGGAGGAGAAAAGCGCCGAAATGGCTTGACAGGCGGCCTTTCGGGTGATAAAATAGCAGAGCCGCATATGGTAGGCCGACGGGAGAAGTGGGCCCTGTTCCGGTTTTGGAGCGCCGCCCCGCCTACGCGTAGCGAGTCCGTAATTAAAGGAGCAAACCCTATGTATGCTATCATCGAGACCGGCGGTAAGCAGTACCGCGTACAGAACGGCGACATTCTCTATGTGGAGAAGCTGAACGCCGCCGAGAACGAAACCGTTACCTTCGATAAGGTGCTGGCCGTCAGCGACGAAAAGGGCTTACAGGTCGGCAAGCCCTATGTGAACGTAAACGTATCCGGCGTGGTGCTCAAAAACGGCAAGGGCAAGAAGATCACCGTCTTCACCTATAAGCCCAAGAAGAGCAGCGCCCGTAAGCTGGGTCACCGGCAGCCCTACACCAAGGTGCAGATAAACGCCATCGGGGACGAGAAGTTTGTCGCCGAGGAGCCCGCGGCCGAGGCCGAGTAAGAATGACCCGCGCGGTCTTCACCGGCCGGAAGGGTCTGTTGACCGGCTTTCGTCTTGCCGGCCACGCTACGGCGGACAGTGAGGACGAGGCCGGCAAAATCCTCTGCGCGGCGGTTTCGTCGGCAGCCTATATGACGGCCAATACCCTCACGGAGATTGTAGGGGCGGCGGCCGATATAAAGGTAAAGGACGGGGCCATGAGCCTGACCCTCACATCCGACCCGGCCCCCTGTCAGACGGTTCTCAGGGGCTTTCTTCTGCATATGCGGCAGTTGGCCGCGGAGCACGAAAAACAAATCGAAGTATTATCGGAGGTGCGATAAATGTTAAAGATCAATCTTCAGCTTTTTGCGCATAAGAAGGGCGTCGGTTCCACCAAGAACGGACGCGACAGCGAATCCAAGCGGCTTGGACCCAAGCGGGCCGACGGTCAGTTTGTGCTGGCCGGCAACATCCTGGTCCGGCAGCGCGGCACCCACTTCCATCCCGGCGAGAACGTGGGCCGCGGCTCTGACGATACCCTGTTCGCGCTCATCGACGGTACCGTCAAGTTTGAGCGGGTGGGCCGCGACCGTAAGAAGGTCAGCGTATACGCCGCCGAGCAGTAAAAGGCAAGGAAAAATCCCGGGTATTACCCGGGATTTTTTACTATATGCAGGATTTGTTTGGGTTTTTATGTGCCGCTGTATGGGAACGCTAAATATTTTTATGGCTTGCCTTTGGCAAGCCATAAAAATAGCCGTTTGGACCGGGACGTTTTAAATGAAAGCGCCTGTCCCCGCCAATAAAGCGGTCAGATGCGCAAAAACAGCAGCGCATCTACTGTTTTTATTTTCGTTTCGTGCGGGATTCGCAGCCGGGAGAGCTTTTACGGATACTCCAAAGCCTGACCTGGTAACGTCCGACGGCAATGAAGCAGGAATCATAGGAAATCCGCTGCGAAGCCTCCCTCCCGCCTTCAAAAGAAAACACAACGTTTTTGTTGGGCCTATCGGGGCCCTTGCAAAAATATATGCGGAGCATATAAGAGATATGTAATAGGAAAAAGGAAACCGGCCGGATCGGTACCTGCCTCGGACACAAGGGCGGCCAGGATAGACCAAGTTTCCCGGCCTAAAAAAGGAGAAGGTATGTTTGTTGATGTTGCGAAGATTAGTTTGAGAGCGGGAGACGGCGGCAACGGCGCGGTCTCCTTCCACAGGGAAAAATACGTGGCGGCCGGCGGGCCGGACGGCGGCGACGGCGGCCGGGGCGGGGACATCCTCTTCCAGGCCGACGACAGTCTGTCCACCCTGGCCGATTTTCGGTATAAGCGGAAATACGCGGCCGAGCCGGGCCAGAACGGCGGGGCCTCCCGCTGCTCGGGCAAGAGCGGCAAAAACCTGGTGATTCAGGTGCCCAGAGGCACTTTGGTAAAGGATGCGGCGTCCGGCCGCGTTTTGGCCGATTTGTCCGACGATCAGCCGACGGTCATCGCCAAGGGCGGCCGGGGCGGCTGGGGCAACCAGCATTTCGCCACCTCTACCCGGCAGATTCCCCGTTTTGCCAAAAGCGGTACGCCGGGCGAGGCCCTCGAGGTGACTCTGGAGCTCAAGCTCCTGGCCGACGTGGGCCTCATCGGTTTTCCAAATGTGGGGAAGTCGACCCTCATCTCGGTGGTCAGCGAGGCCAAGCCCAAAATCGCCAACTACCACTTTACCACCCTTACACCGGTGCTGGGCGTGGTGCGTATGGGCGAAGGCAGTTCCTTTGTCATGGCCGATATCCCCGGTCTTATCGAGGGAGCCGGCGAGGGCGTGGGCTTGGGTCACGACTTTCTGCGTCATGTGGACCGCTGCCGGCTGCTGCTGCATGTTATCGACGTGTCGGGCAGCGAAGGGCGGGACCCTATTCAGGATTATGAGACCATCAATAAAGAGCTGGAACGTTTTAACCCCGAGCTTCGGGAGCGGCCCCAGATCGTGGCCGGCAATAAGTGCGATTTGGCGGATGAGGAACAGCTGGCCAGGGTGGAAAGCTATTTCAGGGAACAGGGAATCGCCTACTTCCCCCTCATGGCGGCCATTGCCGAGGGTACGCCGGCGCTTGTCAACCATACCGCCGCCCTTTTGCAGACCCTGCCGCCGGTCAGACGGTACGAGGCCGAGCCCTTGCCGGAGACGGAAGAAATCGGATCTTCCGCCCATACCTTCCGCGTGCGGCGGGAAAACGAGACGTATGTGGTGGAGGAAGCGCCCTGGCTGCTGAAAATCATGGAGACCATCAACCCCGAGGATTACGAGGCCCTCCAGTATTTCGAGCGGGTGCTACAGCAAAACGGTATCATCCAGGCGCTGGAGGAGGCCGGGGTACAGGACGGGGATACGGTCAGTATCTACGGGTTCGAGTTTGATTTTGTTTCTTAGGGGCTGTTGAAAAAGGTTTCCGGCGCGCCGGAGGGGCGAAAAGCCGGCGGCCAAACGCGGGGCGCTTTCTTATGGGTCGCTGCGCGACCCATCGGGGAACCCCCGGCGAGGGGATGCCGAAATCTTTCGGAGAAAGATTTCGGCTACCATGCGCCTTACGTTTCTATACGCGAAGCGTAAATTTTTTCGAGGCCCTCTAGCGCCTTGCTTTCCCGGGTCCCGGTCTGGCGTTCCCGGTCTGGCCGTTGGCCAGACCTCTACAAGGCGTCCC
>JAAVYX010000073.1 GCA_022791355.1 Clostridiales bacterium
AGTAAAAACAGAGGAGGAATAGGACTTTCTCCAAAGGTATTTGCAAATACATACACCAAATCCATAAACAAACGACTGCAATCCATTTGGCATCTTCTAACCGAAAGGAGCAGGTAGAATGAAATTATTCGCAAAACTGGTGAGCGCGGCCCTTTGTTTGGTTCTGTTAGGCGGCGAGCTGGGCGCGACGCCAAGGGCATCCGCCGCCGCGCCGGCGACCCTGGGTACGGTGCGGCTTGCAGGCGACCCCGATTTCGACTGCGATAGCATTGTAAACGACGAGGACAGCCAGTGGCGTTGGCTGAGCTATCCCGAAAGCCGCATGGTCGTCAACCCGGGCGAACGTCCGAAGTACGACGGCGGCATGAATCTGAACGCCACCCTCTTTGTCAAGGGGATGCGGCAGCTCTCCAACCTGCAAAAGGTGCAGGCCGGGAAGACCGGGGAGGAGGTCGGGGACTGGTCTTCTCTTTCTACCGCCTGGTATCCATATAAGCTAACGGCCGACGCGGCCTATACCGGCGGCATGCAGCTGCATATGGACGAATTTTTCGCGGATAAACACACCTTTGTCCGTTTGTACGACCTGTCCGCCGCCGACGGCCAGACCCTGCGCATGTCGGTGCGGAATGCAGAGGGCCTCCAAGAACAGGCCGACCATTCGCTGCTGGTGGAGACAGGGGAGTACTGGCTGGTCTGCCGTATGCTCTGCTTAAAGGAGGATACGTCGGTGGAGGCCATAGCCGCCCCCGTCCTTTCGGAGGGCGACTGGCGGGCTGACTTCACCTTTTCCGAGGACCGGGCCAAGGCGGCCTTTTCCATGACCGTTCTGCCCAAAAACGTAGGGGACAACACCCGGCAAACGGCCGTCGCCCTGTCCGATCAGGCTGTTTCGGGTAAGCTTTCCGACAAACTGGCCGCTACCAAAGCCTATTGGGACGGCAAGCTGGGCGGCGTTCCCGCCCCTACCCGGTGGGGTATACAGGGCGGGCTGGACCCCAAGGGCGTAACCCCCGAACAGCACCGCCGTTCCTTCTACGCCGCCTGGGCCTTTAACTATCAGAATATTATCGAGCCCACCCCCGAAAACGGCTACCCCTACTACCAGGTGACCTTGGGCAAGCCCTCGGGCTACGGCGCGGGCCCTACCGGCGCGCCCAACAGCTGCGAGTGGGAGTCTCTGTTCGACATCCAGCAGCTGGCGTTGGTGGAGCCTGAGATCGCCTGGAGCGCTACCGAGGGTTTTCTCAACTCTATTGAGGAAAGCGGTAAAATGCCCGGCGAGAGCCTGCCCTCCCAGAAGGCACACACCGTCTGGGTCTGCTATCAGAATCTGCCGGACAAGGAACGTCTGGCCGCCCTTTATCCCAAGCTGAGAAGCTATCTGCTCTGGCGGGCCGATAATCCCCACTGGGGTATCGGCGGCCGGGTCTACGACGATGAAAAGGACATCTCTTTTGTCACCCAGTGGTACAGCGACGTGGGCTACGCCATCGAAATCTGTAAGGAGCTGGGCAGGTACGACGACCTGGTCATGTGGGAGAATCAGAAGGCCCAGATGGGCGAAAAGGCCCGGAAATGGTTCTTCACCCCGGCCGAGGGCGACCCGGCGGATAAAATCTATAACTGGTATTTTGCCGACAGCGGCCTGCACTACCAGCACGACCGGACCGAGGACGTGGAGAATTACATCTGTTCGGCTCTCTACGCCGATTTCCCAGCCGATCTGACCGAGCGGCTCATCCAGCATTACGTCGACTTTGAGAGGCCCGACGAGGATCTGGTGGGCTTCGACTTCTACAAGTACGGCGACGGCTATAACGTGGCCTGCGGCCTCTTTGAACGGGGCGAGGTGGACAGCCGTCTGACGGGCATGTGGCAGCGGTATATCAACGCCGCCATACGCAATGTGGTCAAATCGGTGGAATTTTCCGAGGAGTCCCGTCCGAACCGATACGAGCCCCAGGGGGTCAAGCCCTCTACCTTCACGGCCAGCACGGTTGTGGCCTTTACCTATATGAACAACGGTCTGCGCATCGACCTGGGCCGGCCGGCCGCCATTCAGGACGACGGCCTGACTCTTACAGACGACAGCCGGATCACCCTCTACACCCTCAAGGGCGCCAAGCCCACCCTGCCAAAAACCGTAAACGTGCGCAAGGACGGGGCGCAGGTCCAGGCCTATGCGGCGTGGGAGCCGGTGGAGGAGAGCCGGTTCGACACGGCCGGTCTAGTGGAGGTGACCGGTAAGGTCGCCGGTACAGACCAGAAGGCCAAGGCGGCCGTTTGGGTCTACGGCGGCGATGTGATCATCGAGCCCGTCACGGCCCATACGCTGGTATCCGCGCCGCCCGAGAATTTGCCCGAAACCCTGCTGGCCGCCTATGAGGCGGACGGTCAAATCCAGAACTGCGTCGTCCATATCCAGTGGGACGCGATGAAGCCCTCCGACTTTGCCGCCCCCGGTACGGTGCAGGTAGGGGGGACCATTTCGGAAAACGGCCAGCGGGTGACGGCGGCTGTAACCGTACATGACCGGCCGGTCATCGAGAGCGAAACCGGCGGCTTTACCCTGGCCCGGCAGGATACCCTGCGGCTTTCCCTGAAGGATGGGGATGGCCAGCCCGTCCAGAATGCGACCTGGTCTATCAAGGATGCGGGCAACGACGATATCGCAGGCGTCAGCCAGACTGGAGTTTTGCAGGCCGCCAAGGCCGGAAGGGTGACGGTGACCGCGACCCTGAAGGATATCGGTATCAGCGTAGAGCGGGAAATCGAAATTACCGAACAAAACGCGCCTTCTTTGGCCTACGGCGCCAAGGCGACGGCCAGCGGCCAGGCCGACGCGGCCCGGGGCCCCGAAAAGGCTGTGGACAACGACCAAAGCTCCATGTGGCGGGCGGCGAATAATGAATCCCAGCAGTGGTTTCAGCTGGAGCTGCCCAAGGCAGCCAGTATAACCGGTCTGCATATCCGTTGGTTCGAGGGTAATCAGCCCAAGGCCTACGCCGTTCTTGTATCGGCCGACGGGCAGAGCTGGACCAAGGTCTGCGTCTTGGAGGATCATCCCAGCACCCATCCCAACAACTATTCCCAGATTATCGCCTTTGATAAAGCCCAGACGGCTAGGTTTGTCCGGTTGGAGTCCACCAAGGCTGGGGCCAACGCCGTGGGCATTATTGAGCTGGAGGTTTTCGGCCGGCCGGAAATCCAAGTTCCCGTGACACAGGTCAACCTGACTGCCGAAACCGGCGTCTTCCGGATCGAGGAAAAGAACCAGCCTCTCCAGCTGCGCACAGAGGTCCTTCCCGGCAACGCCTCCGACACCCGCGTTGCCTGGACTGTAACGGCGCCCGACGGCGGCCCTACCAAGGCGGCCTCCATTTCCTCCACCGGCCTGCTGACTCCCCGGCGCAACGGCACGGTGCGGGTGACGGCCGCGGCCATAGACGGCTCGGGCTGTTCCGCCTCCCAGGATATCGTCATTACCAACCAGGATTTAAGCAACCTGGCCCTGGGCAGGCCGGTGGAGGCCACCACCTCGGGAGGGGGAAAGAACAGCCCCGAGGCGGCGGTAGACGGCGACCGTTCCACCCGTTGGGGCTCGGCTTCCGGCGCGCCCCAAATCCAGGATTTCACGGTTGATCTGGGTCAGTCTTACGAGCTGCGCCGCATCGCCCTTTTCTTCGACAGCGGCGCCTTTCCCGTAGACTTTACCCTCCAGTATTCCGACGACAAGGCCCAGTGGACCGATTGGACGGCTGTGACCGGCAACGACCAGAGCGAGCGTTCCTTTTCCCTCCGGCCGGCGGAAGCCCGGTATGTGCGCATCCATTCTACCCGTACCACAAATGCGGAATGGGGATTTTCCATATGGGAGTTTGAAATCTACGGCCGGGACGAGGCCGGCGATACGCTTAAGGAAGCCTTGCAGACCGCTCTGGACCGGGCCCAGGCAGTCGACCGTGAGAACGGCACGGCCGACAGTCTGGCCCGTCTGGACGCGGCCATAGACGAGGCCCGGCGGCTGCTGGAGCAGGGCGGCGCTTCGGATGAATTCCGCTTTGCCATCGAGGATTTGGATGAAGCGGTAGAGAACTTGACCATCTCCCGGCCTGACGTGATCCCCGGCGATATGGACGGTAACGGGGCAGTTACCATCCAGGACGTGATGGAGGCCTGTAAGGTGCTGGCCCGCCAGTCGGCCGGCAAGGCCCCCACGGCAGACGAGATGCTGCGGGGCAACCTGGACGGCGACGACAAGTTTACCATTGGCGACGTGATGGAAATTTGTAAGATTCTCGCCCGTAAGGCATAGAGTGTGTCTTAAAACCGGAGAAAAGTCGGATTTTTGTTCAGAAGCAGGTAATTGCAAGGACGAAATCCTCGAAAGGTGTTGGCCTTTCGAGGATTTCGTACGCTGCTAGTGCCCTGCTAGTGCCCTGCTAGTGCCTGTTCATGGGCAAAAAAGACGATTTTGACGTTTTCAGACACACGCTAGACTGCATAAAAGTCCCCAGGCGGCCAAAACGCGCCGCCTGGGGCATATTGACGTTATCAGGGCTGGCTGAAGCCGCCTTATCGAACAGGATTATCATTTATAACCGACTCTCGGTCGGTGGCCTCCAGCTTGAAAATCACCGGCCGCAGACCGTCGTTGCAGCTGCAAATAGCCACGCCGGGCGTCCGAATCCAGTCGCCGTAGTAGAACAGTTCCTTTTCTGCGCCGTGAGCCAATGCAAAGACATATTGATAAATTGCCTTCCAAGCCTCGCCGCAAAGGCCGTCGGGCTTTGCGTAATCCGCGTAAAAAATCTGTCCTTGACGCAGTATAGGGCAGGCGGTTAAGCCTTCCGCACCGTATTCCCGCGCCAGCTCCTCATCAAGCGTTGTTTTTAGTACCGTGATTTTGACCTGTTTCAAGCTGAAACACCTCTTTCTTATATTTGGTTTAGATACCTTCTATCTCTAAGGGACAATACGCGCAGCCGCCTCCAAAAGGGCGGCGAGTCAGGAACTGACAGGGAACTAGCAGGGTACAGGCAGAAAACAGACAAGGAACTGGCGTCGCGTTCTCAGGTATGGCGGGCGAAAGGCCGCCGGCCGTCCCCTGGGGCGGCAATAAAGACGATGCAGCATACGTGGTTTTATCCTGTAATATCCCTTTGACGACGGACGGCAGATCCCTATATGGATCAGTTTACCTATGCGCGCGGTCCTTGTCAACCACGCGAAAACCGGAATTGGAAAAGGAAAGATCGTTATGAAGGTTACCATGAAGGATATAGCCGAGCGCTTGGGCGTTTCTATCAACGCCGTCTCCCTGGCTCTCAACAATCGGCCGGGAGTAGGGGAGGAGCTGCGGCGAAAGATTCTCCGTATAGCTGAGGAAACCGGCTACCTGCAAAAGAAATACAAATACGAGCGTACTTTTATGCGCACCAATCTCTGTGTGATGATGCAGAGTATCTACGCCTCAAGCAGGAACTTCTGCGGCTTCTATGGACAGGTGCTATACGCCGTCTCCCAGGAGGCCGGCCGGTACGGCTACGACATCATCATAGATTTCTTTGACGAGGCCGATATGCAGCCTCCCGGCTGCGTGGCCGAGCGCCGGGTATCGGGAATTATTGTCATTGGCAAAATAGGAGATAAAAATATCGGTCGCTTGCAGGAATATGGTCTTCCGCTGGTGGTGGTAGACCACGCGTCCCTGCGCCGTCCGCTGAACTGTATCGTTACCGACAACAAGCTGGGCGGTTTTATTCAGACCCAGTATCTGTTGGACAGGAACTTTATGCGCATAGGCTTCTTTGGAGACCTGCGCTATTCTTTGAGTATTAAGGAACGGTATTTTGGCTTTCAGGAGGCCATTCATCAAAGCGGTCTGGACGTAGGCGGCGAGGATGCGGTCCACCGGTACTCCATCACGGCTCCCGGTCTGGAACGAGCCGTTTTAAACGACGATACCTCTGTGGGTTTGAAGCTGCTGCAAAGTATGGAGGTCCTGCCGGAGGCCTTTGTCTGCTCTAACGACCAGGCGGCCTTCTATCTGATTCGGATTCTGCGGGACATGGGGGTCCGGGTGCCGAAAGAGGTATCCGTGGTGGGCTTTGACGATATCGATCTTGCGGGGAAGTTCAACCCCACGCTCACCACCGTACGGGTAGACCGGGAGGATATGGGCGTCAGGGCGGTGCAGCGTATTCGCTATCTGCTCTCCCATCCGGAAAGCGGACCGGAATCGGTGATTATGCCCGTATCCCTCATCGAGCGGGAATCGGCGGCCCGGTAGTCTGTATTTGTACAGACGCGCGAAAGCGGATACATAAAAACGATAAAGTCTCTTAATTTTATCAGATTATGCAATTTAATAAATTGCTGGAAGACTATTAAACCGAGCAGGAAATAAATAGTGAACATATGTCTCGTTTTTCAGACTGATTTGTGCGTTTCAGGTATAATATCCGAAAAGCGGACATTATACCTGACAGAATGGCCCAGTGGATGCCGATTATACTATGCGTAGCGCACATGATATAATAGTCCGAAAGTAGCCATTGTACCTGACAGACATCCCCACGTGTTCTGTGGGAAACGATTTGCGATGGAAGGTCGCAGACACAAAACAGCGCAGATTTCATATGATACCCAATCTAAATGAAACGAGAGGTCAAAAAATGAAGGCTTTCAAAAAAGAAGCAGCTACGATTCTGGGTCTATGCTTGGCTCTAAGTCTATTTTGCGTTCCGGCTGCTGCTGCGGACGCTGTGATTGCCAACGATGAAACAGGCGTACCTGATCCCTACTTGTATCAGGCCATTCTGGAACGGGCCGATCAAAACGGCGACGGGATTTTAAGCAGGCCGGAGGCTGAGCAGATACAGGCGCTGGAAGTAATCGGTAAGCCGGTCCAATCTTTATAGGGAATCGGATTTTGCCGGAATCTCACCGATTTAAACATTACCAGCTCGGAATTGCAAGAACTGGCTCCCCTGGCTGGTTTGCAGTCCTTACGTAAGGCAAATTTGACCTATGCAAAAGTTGCGGATCTGTCGCCGCTGGCGAAAATGCAATCTTTGGAAAGCGTGTCCCTGCAAGAAAACCGGATTTCGTCTGCGGCCCCCTTGAAGAATATGACCAATTTGGAATCCTTAAGCCTGCGGGGCAATCAGATTTCCGATTTATCCTTCCTGTCCGGCCTGTCGAATTTACGGGGACTTGATATAGGCGGTAATCAGGTAGAGGAGGTGAGCGTTCTTTCCGGTTTACCCCAATTGGAAAGTCTGAGCATGGACGGAAATCGCGTGCAGGATTTATCGCCCTTGTCCAATCTGACCAAGCTTTATCATTTTGTCGCCTCTGATAATCAAATCAGCAGCCTGTCGGCCCTATCCAATCTGCGGGAACTGATGTATGTCTGTTTAGACCAGAATCAAATTGCAAATTTAGAGCCATTGCGGGGTATGCCTAGGCTACAGCAGCTGTATCTCTCTCATAATTGTGTGGAGGATTTGTCCGCTTTAACAGATATGCCCGTTCTAAATTACCTGGATGTGGATCATAACCGGATCGGAGACCTTTCGCCTGTTGCGCACATGCAGATTACAGAGCTGCATGCCGGCTGGAATCCTGTATCCGATATCGGCTGCCTTTCGGGCCATGCCCACTTAAACTATCTATATTTGGGAGGCCTGAGACTTACCGATATATCCCTGACAGAGCCGCCTGATTTATATGAGCTGGGCTTGGAGGAGAACTGTATCGCAGACCTTTCCTTCCTATCCCGTTTTCCCTCGCTGCAAAAGCTGTCCCTGGCCCGCAACGGCCTGTCGAACATCGACGGCCTGCCCGGTCTGCCGCGCCTGATGTATCTTGATTTGCAGGGCAATCGATTAAAGGATATTGCGCCGGTGGCTGCTTTGCCGTCCTTGATGCATCTCAATTTAAACGGGAATCAAATGGAAGATATATCCCCCTTGCAAACCAAGGCGTATTTGGGGGAGCTTTATCTTCGGGGAAACCGTTTGACCTCTTTGCCCGACCTGCGCGCCTTGACCAATCTGGGCCGGTGCGATCTACAGGGAAACCGGTTAACGGCCGAGGAACTGCAAGCTAAAATGCCGGCGCAGCTGGCGCAGGATCAGGCTTGGGTTCGAATGAACGCCTATGATCCGGGCAGAGGAGATGTAAATGGAGACGGCTCTGTTAATATTTCCGACGTTATGGAGCTATGCAAAATCTTAGCGCGTCAAGCGGCGGGTCAGGCTCCCACGCCGGACGAAATGGAAAAAGCGGATTTGGACTATAATCAAAAAATTACGATAGACGATGTTATGGAAGCCTGTAAGGTCCTGGCTAGGTTAGCCGTTTAGAGAACTGCATTGCGTATACCGAAAAAAGGTACGGAAGAGCTGGCTCTTCCGTACCTTTTCTATCTGTATCCGTCTGCGGGTTGTTTCCAATTTATACAAATCATCCTTTAAAAGCCTTCTAAAATCTCCTCTTCCCGCAGAAGACCGTCCGCGAAACGGAAGGTTTTGATTTGGAAGGGGGCGAAGTCTATCTTTTGTTCCACGCCTGCAAAGGGCAGCCGTAAAACCGCGCTCTGCGGCCGGCCCTCCCCCTCGTACAAACGGATAATCCAGCCCTTTTGATCCTCGGCCAGCTTGAAGGCCGAGAGAACGACGGCGCAGTTATCGAGCTCGACCAGCTTTGGGGGACGCTGCCCCCCGCCGGAGGGGGAATAGGCCAGGGCGTAAGGCGGCTGGTTAAAGGCGGCGGCGGTGGCGTCCAGCTTGTGCAGCAGCGCGTCCTTGTCCCCGGCCGCCGCCTTGAACCGGTAGACCCGCTGTCCCTGCTCCATGCGCCGCTCAAAACGGTCGCAGGTATACGGCCGTCCGGCGGCGTTGGCCGCGGCCGTATAGCCGGCCGAACGCAGCAGGGTGAGTCCCAGCACGCCCCGTTCGCCGTCGGTATGGTAGCTGCCGCCGTGCACACCGTTGTTGAGCAGGGAAAAGGCCTGCTGGCCGCCGGCGACGGCGGTCCAGTTCTGATAGACGAATTCGCTGCCGTTATCGGCCAGCTCTTCCCGGCCAAAGGCGATCTGTCCCAAGGGCGTACCCTGGGCTGTATTGCATTCCAGACGGAGGAACTGTTCCTTTTCGGCCCACTGTACCAGGGTCTCCACCTCAAATTCCGTACCCTTTTTGGGCAGCAGATACCGCTGGCAGGCCTTGGAGCAGCCGAGTCCGAAAACCGCCTCTATCACGGTGCGCACCTGGCCGTCCTCGATGACCCGTACCGACGGGATAACCCGGTCGGCAAGCCCCGAAAAGGCGCTGCCCTCGTGGGGGGTGAGCAGCTGGAACTGCCGGCGGCCTCTGCGGCGGGACCCGATACCCCAGGGACTGTGCCCGTCCTCATAAGCGGCCAGACAGAAGCTGCCGGGGTACAGCTGTTCTTTTCCATGCACCTTGTAGGAGTCGATCAGACCGGTGGCCGTGTTGACGGCGACCTGCATTTCCCCGTTGTCAAACAGATAGACCGGCTGGCTGTCAATGGCCTCGAAGCTGGGACGTTTCTCCAGCGTCTGCCAGCGAACGTCCACCCGGGTGAGGGAGGAGGCGGGCAGGGCGGTCTGGATAGTGACCATTTTGCGCCAGTCGATACAGAAATGGTTGACCTCCTTCTCGCACTGGGTGGGGACCGGTTGGCCGTCGATATAGCAGGCGGGGACATAGAAAATATTTTTGTCCCAGTTCTGCTTGGGCAGGCCTACCTCGCAGGAGAAGACCCCTTCCAGCGCATAGGGATGGGGATTGTAGAGGAAGAAGCAGGAGCCGCCCTCTTCTATGGGGGCCTGACCGGCTGTGAGGGCCAAAAAGGCGGTCATATTCTCTCGGGAGAGGATCTCCAGACCATGGTCCAGCACCCGAAGAGTATCCTCCTCCACCAGATGGGTGCCCGAGCCGGGCAGGGCGTCGTGGAACTCGCTG
>JAAVYX010000010.1 GCA_022791355.1 Clostridiales bacterium
AGTAATGACCGGGTTTGGTCCAGCTCTGTTTTTGCGGCGGTCAGGCGGGTATCTATCGGGCCGGTCAGTTCTCGGACCTTCTGTAACGTGGGAAGCTGATGGTTTTCCGGCGTGTCCGCCACGGCCGGATGGTATTCGCCCTGGGCCCGGAAGGCCGCGTGGTCTATGATGTCGCTGCCGTCCGCGTCGGTGAGCCGGACGTCCCGAATATCGTAGGTTCCGGCCTCGTAGAAGAAGATACTCAAGTCGGCGGGATTATCAATATTTGAAAGGCTGGCGGACTGCCAGTCCCCGCCGGCAGACAAATGGAGAGCCTCCCCCGTATCCCAGCTGTATCCGCCGCCGGTCATGGGGATAATTCGCGGGTCGGACGCTTCGCTGGACACGCACCGGGCCTTTAGACTGAGGGTGCAGCCGGACCCGCCGGTCCGGGCCGTCAGGATCACGCCGCCAGGCTCGGTAAAGGTAAACTGGATATAATTTGTGTAGGGGTTTGCCTTTACAATTTTGCAGCCGCTGCTCTGGATTTTCTTACGGCCTACGCTGGGTACAGTAGCCCCCGTGACCACATCGTCTGTGAATAAATCGTCGTCTGTAAATATAACGCTGTCCGGTATCGCGCCGTTAGCCAGCTTAGAGTAGGTTACCGAACCGTCCGCCAGTTTCTCTGTGGTTACCGTGCCGTCGGCTAACTTTTCCGTGGTTACGGCGTCGTCGGCCAGTTTTTCGGCGATTACAGCATCGTTTTGCAGCTTGCTGGCTGCAACTGCATTGTCTTGTAAATGTCCCCAGCCGATGGCATAATCCTTGATATGGTCGCCTTTGATAGATTTGAAGCCGTACTTCTCGGTCGTCACCGCCCCGTCGGCAAGTTTCTGGGTTGTAACCGCCCCGTCGATAATCTTTTCAGTCCTTACCGCTCCACTCGCCAGCTTTTCGAACGTTACAGCATTACTTTGCAGCTTGGTATAATCAATCGTATTTCCGGCTATTTTTTCGCCCGTCACCGCGCCGGGTGCGAGTTGCAGGGGGCCTATGGCTAAGTCCTTAATCCGTTCGCCGGCAACCGATTTATAAGCTAGCTTTTCCGCTGTTACCGATTCGTTGGCAATCTGCTGCGTATCGATGGGGAAAGCGTTCTCAAAGGTCTGCAAGGCCTTGAGCAGCGCGGCCAGCGCGCCGCTTACTTCCCCATAGTAGGTCTGCGCCGCGCCCGTACCGCTGACCGACGCCTGGAAGCGAATCCAGGCAGGAAAGCTGTACAGCGTGCGGCTTTCGTGGCTTTCCTGGTCAACGTCGGCGATAACTAGGGAAAACTGCGCTACGCCGCCGGCCCGGCTTACTTCCTGCGGGATGGGAAAGCTTACAGCTTTGTCGGTACTGTCGGGCGTGAGCAGCTCTGAGGCATAAAAGCCGCCGCTGCCGTCCGAGGCCTCTACTCTGTAGCAGAGGGTGTGGCCGCTTGGCAGGCTGGTTGTCAGCTCACTCCACAGCGTATCGTCTATCCGGAATACAAGAGCCGTGACCTTATGGTCTCCCTGTACCCCGCCGTTCTGCGTATCCTGCGGGCTGATTCCCGTCCGAGATACGCCGTATTCGATTTCTCGCATGGTCTTCCTCCTTCAGATAAAAAATATAGACGCCTTATATCCGCGTCATCCGGTTTTCGAAAGAAAGCTTCTACATACCATCACCTCGCACTGGGTTTACAGCCGCCTTTTGTACGTAGCGCAAAACAAAACCGCCCCCGTTTATAACAGGGGCGGCCAGCGAGCGGAAAGGCGCTTTGCGGCGCATGATAGGCGGCGAAAGATGCGCAAAGGTCATATGTTTTTGCTCAGCCCATCTATGCGAATACCCCGAGGGCGTTCTGACATCCCGGCGCTAAAGCGCCTCTGTGTCATTTCCCATAAGGAACGCCTTGCAGGGGCCTGGCTAAAGGGCAGACCAGCATACAAGAAAGCCAGACGTAAAAGGGTCTCGCAAAAATTTACGCAGAGCGTGTAGATTTTCGCTCGGGACATCGAGTTCCTCACAAAAATTTACACAGGGCGCATACCTTTGACACTTGTATTATACGCCTATGCGGCCGGGCATACCGGTCAAATCGGTCGAACCGGGCATTTTTTTGCCGGCAGACGGCGCGGATATACCGACTTGGCCGTGGTATACTGACAAAGAGGTGAGATCGATATGGACAAAGTAAAAAAATCACAGGAAGCAAAGCCCCGCAATCAACAGGAAAAGCTGTACGACGCGGTTCATTCGGTTCCCGGAGATAACCGCAATCAGAACCATAACGCAAAAAAAGAAGCGCTGGGACCCAATACCAAGCGATAAAAGGGAAGGGGAAGAAAAGCTATGACGGAGGCGCTCTGGACCTTTGACGCCCAGATACAAAAGGTGCCGGATATAGACGGCGCCTATGTGGAGATTCCCTTTGATGTGCGGGAGGCATTTGGAAAAGGACGGGTGAAGGTACACGCCGCCATAGACGGCGTGCCCTACGACGGCAGCCTAGTGCGCATGAAAACTTCCTGTCACATTTTAGGCGTCCGTAAAGATATTCGGGCGGCTATTGGTAAGCAGCCGGGGGACTGAGTGCATATCACCCTGCGGGAAAGAGGTTAAAAAACGCCTTATAATAGCGTATAAACTTGGAAAGTTTTTCCAAAACGTGTCTTCCGCCTAACGCTTTTTATCCTTCGATTCTATCGGGGACTCCTATTTAAGCGAAAGAAACGCCCTGCGGCTCGAATCCGCAGGGCGTTTTCCTATTCTTACCATCTACATCCAAGGAACCATACGTTTTTACAGGGAAAAAACGTGAAAGCCGTGTTGCCCTCGTTGCACCCTGTCCGCGTGGATTTCCTCTCATAAACGACCGTAGAATCCCGCGCCGATTCAAAATACGGGTCGTAGATAACCGCTCGCAAGAGGGGGGTTAAACCGCTTGGGTAGAGCGGCTAGCCCTTGTCCGTCAAATCCGGAACGCTGCCAGTTCCCTAATAGCGTTTATTTGAGCCGTCCTCATGGGGGCGGCTGGGCATATGGATTTACGGCCGGGTATCATCCGTTCCGCTCCCTGCGCCGCTGCATCTGCCGCATCCGCTTTTGCTGACGGACGTCGGGACCCAGAAACTCCTTGCGGGCGTAGTTGCCGATGATCCGGGAGGCCACCCGGGGGGTATACCGCTCTTCCAGCTCCCCGCCGGACAGATTGGTGCTGATGATGGTAGGCCGGCGCTCCAGCAGGCGTGTGTTGATTAGATTGTTAATTACCGAAAGATTGAAGGGGGTGGAAAACTCGGTGCCCAAATCGTCCAGCAGCAGCAGATCGCAGGACAGGGCGTTTTCCAGCGCGCGGCCCTCGGCCCGGCCGAATCGCTCCCGCTCCACAGCCCCCAGCAAGTCTTGGCAGGAGCCGTACACCACGCCGAAGCCCTTGTCCAGCGCCGTCCCCGCTATAGCCAGAGATAGATGGGTTTTTCCCAGGCCGGTATTGCCGAAAAACAGCAAGCTTTCCGCCCGCGGATCGAAGCTGCCGGCATACTGCCTGCAAAATTCCAGAATGCCCGCCATACGTTTGCGTGGAGAGGGTTGGCCCTCGTCGGGATAGAAATCCAATGAAAAATTGTCAAACCGGCTTTCCTCCAAGGGCAGGGATGAGGAGAGCCGTTCATAGGCCAGTTTTTTGGCCAGCCGATGGACGCAGGCGCATAGCCCGTTTCCCCGCCGGCCGGTATCCTCGCAGTCGGCGCAGGCGTAAGCCGGCTGGAAGGCCCGCTCGGACAGACCGATGGAAAACAGAAGCTGCTCCTTTTCCGCGCCCAGCCGCCGGCATTCTTCCCGTAGCCCGTCCAAATCACCTCCTCCAAGGGCGGACAGGGCCAGTCGTGCCCCCTTCTCGGCTAACAGACGGTCGATTTGGTCCAGCCGGGGCAGCTTTTGGTAAGCGGCCTGCCGGTTCCCTTCGGCCTTCCGCTGGGCCGCCTTGCGCATCCTATCCTTTTCCGCCAGCGCCAGCCGGTAAAATTCCTTGTCGTACCCCATATGCGCCTACCCCTCGTTTTCCATCTCCAGCATCCGCTGGGCCAAGTCCATATCGTAGCCGGCGTAGGACTTTTGCTCCTTTTTCTCCCGCCGGGCCTTGACCGTCTTGGCCGCGGCCGCCGCCTCGGGAGAGCTTACGCCCCGCTTATGCCAGTTTTCCAGCACCCGGCCGATGTAGGCCATGGAGACCTTGGCCGTGTTGTCCACGCATTCCTCATAGGCCGCCCGGAGCATCTCGGAGGAAAAGCCCCAGTCCTCCACCCAAGTATAGGCGTTTTGCAGCTCCTTGACGGTGGGCATACGATGATCGATGCCCATAGCCCTTTCCACCTTGCGCCAGGCCGTGCGCTGGTTATGGATTTCGCAGATGCGCCGCTCGGCCTGCTCGATGCTGACGATCCCCCGGGATATCCAGTCCAGCGCCGTGCGCTCGATAAAGCCGATGTTGCAGCGGCCCTCGGAGACAGCGAACTCGATGAGCATGAGGATGACCGCCGCGCCCAGTCCCTCGTCGTCGTGAAGCCAGACTAAGGTGGAGGCTTCGTTTTGGCGCAGCCCCCGCCCGAACTTCATCTGGGCCTCCTTGAGCAAAAAGGCAATCTCGGGGGATTCCAGCCCCCGCTTGGCTACCTCCTCCCGCCCCGGCTTGACCGCCGCCGGCGCGGGTCGGCCGGCGCGGCCAGCCGCCCGGTCGGTCGCGGCCGCGGCCGGCGGCGTCTCCAGCGGCGGGACCGGCTGGACTGCCGGCTCCAAAGACGTAAGCAGCCCAGCCTCCACCCAGTAGGTTAAAGCGTCGGAAAGGTCCACGGCGGGCAGGGAAAGGGCGTCGGCCATCTTCTCCACGTCAATGGGCTCGCCCACATGCCGCAGGATCCATAGCAGCGCTTTGAGCTGTACCGCTCCGGCCAGCTTGATATGCTGGTCCACCACCTGACAGGGGACCATAAAAACCGCCCCCAGAGCGGCGGGATTTACACAGTAAGACATCCTTGTCCTCCCTCAAAACTGGTCGTATGTAATGATTTCATCCAGCGCCTTAAAAGCCGCATGTCTCGGAGAGGGCGCGGCGTCCTCCGCCGGGTAGCCCATTACCAAAAGGGCCGTGGGCTCGATATGGCCGGGTATATGAAATTCCGTTTTGACAGCCTCGGGAATAAAGTGCATCACCCAGGTGGACCCCACGCCCAGGGCGGCGGCCTCCAGCATCATGTGGGTGGTTACGATGCTGGCGTCTATCTCGCCGCTGGACGCGCCGTCGTATCCCCGCTTCCAGCATTCGTTTTTGTCGTAGCAGACCAGCAGGGCCGTAGGGGCTTGGAAATGACACGGGGTGCATTTGCGCAGCTTTTCTATGGCTGCCGGACTTTTTATAATCAGTATGCGCTGGGGCTGTAAATTGCAGGCGGTTGGGGCCAGGTGCCCGGCTTGTAAAATCTGTTCCAGCGTCTTGTCCTCCACAGGACGGGACTGAAAGCTGCGCACCGAATACCGCCGGGCCGCCAGCTTCAAAAAATCCATTTCCATAAGCTATCCTCGATTCTTAATAAACAGGGAGATTTATATCCCGTAAAAAAACAGCGGCGTGGCCGCTTTTTGATATATCTATTATAGCATCGGAAAAAGAAAAAGTAAATGGACGGGTCTGTCAAAAGCAGAGCGGAAAGGAGGAAGACGGTCGTTCCAAAGCGGATCGATCATTTGACTTGTTTCATCTCATCGCAGGATTTTTTCCTATTCTGGATCGCGGGAGGATTCGCGGCGGAAAAATCTTTATTGATTGGCTCAAAAAGGGGGACGCGTCAGATGCGCTTTTTGGATTTCTCCCATACCTGGTCTAGCAGCGTCTGACGTCCCGGCGCTAAAGCGCCACTGGCCCCCGTCTTTTGTAAAGCCACAAAAGACGGGGACAGAAAAACGCTACCGCCTACGGGACTATGTCGCTGGCGGAGAGACTGCCGTCCCTGTAACCCCCGCCGGTGACGGAGCTTGAGCGGTATGCAGCAAGCAGAGCCTCTCTTTTGGCTGGGAAACCCGAAAGTCGTTCCTATTTTCGGTCATCGCTTGACAGCCTCTCGACAACCCGGCTGAATATAACAGGAATCTGGCCTAAAAGCGCACTTCCCTCCACACTGACGTAAACTTTAGCGGGGCGCGTTTCACTTATCCGCCGATAGTCGGGAAGTAACTGTTAGCTCTTTTTCTGCGGGAAGCGAGAGGAAAGCGTCCAGCGATTGAGGGGCAGGGAGTAGAGTAAAGGACAGGTTTACAGGGAGGAGGTCCGCAGGGACAGAGTCCATAGGGAAACCCCTCGAAAGGGTTTTAGAGGAAATTCATACGGAAGGCGTATATTTTTACGAGGGGCTCGATGTCCCAAACGAAAATCTATGCGATTTTTGTGAGCGCATCTTTTGCATCCCCTTCTTGGCGCCAAAAAGGGAAGTCGCGCCCTGCGATACGGTTTTGGGATCATAAGAAAGGCGTCCCCGGCGCGCGTCCTCGTACGTCTCCCCTCACAAAAACGAAATCTGCTGCGAACCCTCGTGTGAATTTAAATAACGGGATAACCTGCGAAACTTTCCGTCCAACTAAACCTAAAACAGAAATATATGCCGGCCTACCGGCGCCTCGCACCGCTGTATTTGCCGTGAAAACACAAAATTCAGGGTTTTCGTCTTGCTTTTTTCCTTTCCATGGCTTACAATATTTCTGTATTTTGGCAGGAAAGGGAGAGGTGCGGATATGGCGGTTATTGAGTTGCATCAAAAGCGTGCCGCCGGATGCTCGCGTCCCTTTTTCCCGCTTATAGGCAGGCTGCGGGCGCGGGTCTTGCGCGCCGCGGCCTTTTTGCGCGATTTGCCGGTCTGCGGCCGGTAAACAGAGCGTTTAGGAAGGAGCGATACGTCATGTCGAAAAGGGTTGCGATTATCATGGGCAGCAAAAGCGACCTGCCGGTGGTTTCCAAGGCTGTGGATGTGCTGAAAAGTTTGGAGATTCCCTGGGAAATCCATGTTATGTCGGCCCATCGCACCCCAGCGGCCGCTTGCACATTTGCCGCCTCGGCCCGGGAGAAGGATTTTGGGGTTCTCATCGCGGCGGCGGGGATGGCCGCCCATCTGGCCGGCGTGCTGGCCGCCCATACCACCCTGCCGGTTATCGGCATCCCGGTGAAATCGGCCAATCTGGATGGGCTGGACGCGCTGCTGGCCACCGTACAGATGCCCAAAGGCGTCCCGGTCGCTACTGTGGCGATCGACGGCGCGGCCAACGCGGCCTACCTGGCCGCCCAGATTCTGGCCGTGGCCGACGAGAACCTGGCCGAAAAGCTTTCCGCCCTCAAGGTTAAAATGACCGAGGAGGTCATGGAGGCCGACCGTCGGCTGCAAGGCGAGCTTTCCTAGGGATCTTCCGGAAGCCCTTTCGGCAATAGGTTTTCATCCCCGCCTGGGCGGGAAAAAAAGAAGGTGGTAGAGAAAATGGAAAAGAGTTTTTCGGATAGCTATAAGGCGGCTGGCGTGGACGTAACGGCCGGCTATCAGGCAGTGGAGCTGATGAAGGGCCACGTGGCCCGCACCAGGGTCCCCGGCGTCATGTCCGGTATCGGCGGCTTCGGCGGCCTCTTCCAGCCCGATCTGGCCGGGCTTAACGAGCCGGTGCTGGTTTCGGGTACCGACGGGGTGGGCACCAAGCTGAAAATCGCCTTTTTGATGGACAAGCACGACACCGTTGGAATCGACTGCGTAGCCATGTGCGCCAACGACGTGGCTTGCGCCGGGGCCAAGCCCCTGTTTTTCCTGG
This sequence comes from Clostridiales bacterium, assembly GCA_022791355.1. Classification (GTDB taxonomy): domain Bacteria; phylum Bacillota; class Clostridia; order Oscillospirales; family Acutalibacteraceae; genus Howiella. The sequence goes on from JAAVYX010000010.1 coordinate 7,849, forward strand.
ACTATGTGGCTGTGGGCAAGAACATTCCCGAACAGGTGGCGGCCATTGTATCCGGCGTGGCCGAGGGCTGCGTGCAGGCCGGCTGCGCCCTCATAGGCGGCGAGACGGCTGAAATGCCCGGCTTCTACCCTGTGGACGAATACGATCTGGCCGGCTTCTGCGTCGGTATTGCCGATAAGAAAAAGCTGATTGACGGAACCCGGGTCCGGGCAGGCGACGCCATTGTGGCTCTTGCCTCCTCGGGCGTCCATTCCAACGGCTTCTCGCTGGTGCGTAAGGTCTTCAACGTCCGGGCGGAGAACATGTCCCTGCCGGTGGCCGAGCTGGGCAAGACCCTGGGGGAGGAGCTGCTGACCCCTACTAAAATTTACGTAAAGCCCCTGCTCAAGCTGATGGAGGCGGTGGACGTCCGGGCGGTTTCTCACATTACTGGCGGCGGTTTCTATGAGAACATTCCCCGTATGCTGGGGGAGGGCATGAAGGCGGTCGTCCGCAAGGACGAGGTACAAATTCTGCCCATCTTCAAGATCATTCAGAAGACCGGATCGGTCCCCGAGCGGGATATGTTCAATACCTTTAATATGGGCGTAGGCCTTATGGCCGCCGTACCCGCCGTGCAGGCCGACGAGGCCGTGCGGGTTTTGCGGCAGGCAGGGGAGAACGCCTATATTGTAGGCGAGATCGTCAAAGGCGAAAAGGGCGTAGAGCTGGTTTAACGAAAAGCTGCGTCGTCCGGAAAGGAGGATTGCCCATGACATGCGCGAAGAACATAGCCGTATTGGTATCCGGCGGCGGCACCAATTTGCAGGCCCTGTTGGACGCGGAACGAGAGAACCGACTGGGCGGCGGGAAAATCGTCTGCGTCATATCCAGCAAGCCGGGGGTCTACGCCCTGAAGCGGGCCGAGGAAGCCGGCATACCCGGCGAGACGCTGCCCTCCCGTAAATCCGGGGAAGATGTAGACGCCGCCCTGCTGGCCCTGTTGGAGCGGCATGAAATCGACCTGGTGGTACTAGCCGGCTTCCTTTCTATTCTGGGGGAGAAGGTCACCGCCGCTTATTCCAACCGGATCATCAACGTCCATCCGGCCCTAATCCCTTCCTTCTGCGGCAAGGGCTACTATGGGCTGCACGTCCACGAGGCGGCGCTGGCCTACGGGGTCAAGATCACCGGAGCCACCGTCCATCTGGTCAACGAGGTGGTGGACGGCGGGGCCATCATCCTGCAAGGCGCGGTGGACGTTCTGGAGGACGATACTCCCGAAACCCTGCAAAGAAGAGTTATGGAGCAGGCCGAATGGAAGCTGCTGCCCAGGGCTGTGGCGCTTTTCTGCGAAGACCGTCTCCAGGTGGACGGCCGCCGCGTAAAAATATTGCCCGGGCAATAAGGAAATTTTTTGCCCTTGCGGCGGATTTGCTTTTTGGGATTAGAGGGAGGTTTCGCGCCAGGCTTCCTTTCACGGATTCTTCGATACCTAATCTAATAGGGCGGCATCCTTTTTTTCACGCGAAGAAAAGGATGCAAAAGACGAGCTCCCGGAAATCCTTTCGACAGGTTTCACTCTGGACTCCCGCTCTACGGGGTCCCTCCCTGTAAGTTTGTCATTTACTCTACCTTCTGCCCTTCAATCGCTGGTTGCTTTCCTCTCGCTTCCCGCAGAAAAAGAGCTAACAGTTACCTCCCGCTATCGGCGGATAAGTGAAACTTACCCAGCTAAAGCGCAGATTCATGCCGGCGGCAGTGCGCTCTTAGACCAGGTTACTGTTGTATCCCGCCGGCTTCCTGAGAGCCTCCTTCGTTCCCTACCGAAAGTAGGTATGATTTAAGCTTTCCAGGTTCCTGAGAGGCGCTGTTCGCCGCATTTCTCGTAGATTCCGTTTGCGGCGGGGGTTACGGGGATAAGGCTCCATGTGCGCTTTTCGCCTCTTTCTTTTGTCCCGCGACAAAAGAAAGAGGCGCGCTACTAGACCAAGTAATGGAGTAATCATAAAAGGAAATCTGGCGCGAAACCCCTATCTCAGCTAATATAAAAAAGAAATCTGCTGTAACTCTTCTTTCGAGACTAAATCATAAAAAACAAAAAAATAAATAGATAAAACTTCCCTTCAACCCCTGAGACTAAAAATAATGAAACCAAGGCAAGGAGATGGCTGATTTATGAAAAAACGCGCGCTGATCAGCGTGTCGGATAAAACCGGCGCGGTTGAATTTGCAAAGGAACTGGTGACGCTGGGCTTTGAAGTACTCTCCACCGGCGGCACAGCCAAGGCCCTGTTGGACGCCGGCGTGGCCGTGACCAATGTGTCGGATGCGACCGGCTTTCCCGAGTGTCTGGACGGGCGGGTCAAGACACTGCACCCTATGATCCACGCCGGCATCCTGGCTATGCGTTCCAACCCCGAGCATATGAAGCAGCTGGAGGAACTGGGCGTGACCCCTATCGACGTGGTGGCCATCAACCTCTATCCCTTTAAGGCGACGATTTTGAAGCAGCCGCCCGTTTCCTTGGAGGAGGCCGTCGAGAATATCGACATAGGCGGCCCCACTATGATCCGTGCAGCCGCCAAAAACTGGCAGGATGTGGCCGTCATCGTAGACCCGGCCGATTATGAGAAGGTCATCGCCGCCTACAAGTCCGACGGCGCTCTTTCCCGAGACTTAAAGTTCCGGTTGGCGGGTAAGGTGTTCGACCACACCGCCCAGTATGACGCCTTGATTTCCAACTATCTGCGCCAGCAGCGGGGCGACAGTCCCTTTGGCGACAGCCTTACCAGGACCTATGAAAAGGTACAGGAGATGCGGTACGGCGAGAATCCCCACCAGAAGGCCGCCTTTTACAAGGAAATCGGCCATTTTGACAATACTTTAGCCGCCGCCGAGCAGTTCCATGGCAAGGAACTTTCCTATAATAATATTAACGACGCCAACGGGGCTTTGGATGTGCTCAAGGAGTTCGGTTCTGATATCCCCTGCGCGGTGGGGGTTAAGCATGCCAATCCCTGCGGCGTGGGCTTGGCCGACAATATTCACGACGCTTACCTGCGGGCTTACGAGTCCGACCCCGTCTCCATTTTCGGCGGCATCGTGGCGCTGAACCGGCCGGTGGATAAGGCCACTGCCGAGGAGCTGGCCAAAATCTTCTTGGAGATCATCATCGCTCCTGACTTTGCGGCCGACGCGCTGGAAATCCTGACGGCCAAAAAGAACATCCGGCTGCTGCGGCTGCCCGGTCTGGCCAATCCCAATCAGCCCCATATGCTGGATATGAAAAAAGTGGCCGGCGGCCTGCTGGTGCAGGAGCTGGATACCGTTCTTCTGCCCGAGGAAGGGGAGCTGAAATGCGTAACCAAGCGGCAGCCCACCCCCGAGGAGATGGAGCAGCTGCAATTTGTCTGGAAGATTGTCAAGCATGTCAAGTCCAACGGCATCGCCCTGGCTAAGGACTTCATGACCGTAGGCATCGGCCCTGGTCAAACCAACCGGATCACCGCTCTGGAGCTGGCCATCAAGTACGGCGGGGACAAGGTAAAGGGCTCGGTCATGGGGTCGGACGCTTTCTTCCCTTTCTCGGATTGCGTGGAGGCGGCCCAGAAGGCGGGCATTACCGCTATCATCCAACCCGGCGGCTCCATTCGGGACCAGGAGTCCATCGACGCCTGCGACAAGGCCGGCATCGCCATGGTGTTCACAGGCATGCGGCATTTTAAGCATTAAAAGCGCCGGCCCGTCTTAACGTCCTTCATAGGAGGCCGCTCAGGCGGTCCGGAAGCGTTTCTATACAAACGGCCTTGGCCGTTTCCGTGTGCTTATCCGGTTGCTTTTAGGGTCAAACGGTCTCCAAAGCGGATGCGCGGAACTTACGTCTGCTATACAGCCATCATATAAATAGGAGGAAAAGCATATGTCGCGTTATACGAATACCCTTGCAACCAATCTCGATCCTCAGGAGGTGGAGGCCATCGTCCAGCAGTATATGCAGAGCGAGGGGTTTTCCCTGATGCAGTACAGCCAGCAGGAGCAGGCCTGGAAAAAGGGCGCTGGCTTTCTGACTTACCCCCAGTATATGAAGGTGACTCCCGCGCCGGGCAGCATTACGGTAGAGGCTTTTTTAAAGTTTCCGCTGTTTCCCGGCGTATATGTGGGAGAGCTGCATCTTAACGGTTTTGTAGCCGCCCCCATCAAGTCGGTGCTGAAGGGGCGGGTGAGCCGGCTGGAACAAATGCTTCAGCAGGCGGCCTATAATAAGGGACAGGCGATGCAGGGGCAGCAGCCCGCCGCACGGTAACCATTTTGTCCGGCTGTCCTCCGTCTATGACCGCAACATTCTCTTCTTTTATGGAAAAGGACATTTATCTGAAAAACGGAAGGAAAGGAAAGATACCCGGCGCGAAGTCTGGCGGCTTTATGGCGTTTTGCGCCCAAGCGGTATCGATTGGCGACTGATATGCGTATTTTGATGATAGGCGGCGGCGGCCGGGAGCATGCTCTGATAAAGGCTCTGCAAAAGAGCCCCAAGGCCGAGCAGCTTTTTTGCGCGCCGGGCAACGGCGGCGTCTCCAAGGACGCGATTTGCCGGCCGGTGGACCCTATGGACCTGGACGGGGTGGTAAATCTGGCCAAGTCTGAGAAGATCGACCTGGTTTTTGTAGCGCCCGACGATCCGCTGGCCGCCGGTTTGGTGGATAAGCTGGAGCAGGCGGGCGTCCGCGCTTTCGGCCCTTCGGCCGCCGCTGCCCAGATCGAGGCCAGCAAGGTTTTCTCCAAAAATCTGATGAAGAAGTACGGCATCCCTACCGCGGGCTACGAGGTTTTCGACGACCCGGCGGCGGCTCTTGCCTATATCCGGGAGCAGAACAGCTACCCCGCCGTCGTCAAGGCCGACGGTCTGGCCTTGGGCAAAGGCGTGGTCATTTGCGAGGACTACGCGGCGGCCGAGGAGGCCGTTCGGTCGATTATGCTGGATAAAAAGTTCGGCGCGTCGGGCAACCGTGTGGTGGTGGAACAATTCATCACTGGCCCCGAGGTGTCGGTGCTGGCCTTTACCGACGGGAAGACCCTGAGGCCCATGGTATCCTCCATGGATCATAAGCGGGTGTTCGACGGCAACCGCGGTCCCAACACCGGCGGTATGGGAACCATCAGCCCCAATCCCTTCTATACCGATGAAATGGCCGACCGCTGTATGCGGGAGATTTTCCTGCCCACCGTGCGGGCCATGGCGGCCGAGGGCCGTCCCTTCAAGGGCTGCCTCTATTTCGGCCTGATGCTGACGGCCGACGGCCCCAAGGTCATCGAGTACAACGCCCGTTTCGGCGACCCGGAGGCCCAGGTGGTGCTGCCCCGACTGGAGACCGATCTGGTGGACATCGCCGAAGCGGTCATCGACGGAAGACTGGACGAGTTGGATATCCGGTGGAAGCCGGGCGCGGCGGCCTGCGTGGTCATGGCCTCGGGAGGATACCCCGGCAGCTATGAAAAGGGGATCGAGATTTGCGGCTTGGACGAGGCGGGCCAGCTTGCCCATGCCACCGTTTACCATGCCGGCACCGCGGTCAAAGAGGGTAAGTTCGTCACCGCCGGCGGCCGGGTGCTGGGCGTGACGGCTACAGGAGAGACCCTGGAACAGGCTTTGGAAAAGGCCTACGACGCCGTTTCCCGCATTTCCTTCACCGGCGCCCATTACCGGAAGGACATCGGCCGGGCCGCCGGAGGGGCAAAAGCTTAACCCTGCGGCCCTCGGGAGAGACCGGCGGGAAAACGACTTGTACAGATCCATGGATCCCGTCGGAGGGGCTGGCAGCCGTTGGCGTTTACGCCGCTGCGGCCGAAAGCAAGGAAAGGGGAACCGGCCGGAGCGGGGAAGATCCCAGCGATATACAAAGTCTGGTATAAAAAACGGGGGGCAGGCCCATTTGCGTAAGCGGGTTTTCGTTTTTCTATGTGCCGGTATACCTTAAAGCGGCATTTGTGAGGAAAAACATGTGTGATATCGTCAACCAAATAGAAGGAATTTCCGGTAAAGAGGATTTTTTGACTTTTGTAAATCAACTGATTGCAGATGTCCGTCAAAATCCCCAGGAGTGGAACGATACAACCATAGGCCAGTATCTTGAAGCCATGCGGCTGGAGGATTATTCCGCTTGCGCATGGAACGATATAGACTGGAGCCGTGTCAGCTACGCGGCTATGGCAAAGTTTTATACATGGGAAAGCTCTACGAGTAAGCTGCAAGGGGTATGGCAGGCTGGGTAATATTTTAAGGGAAATCCGCATACGCCCTTTGTGTGCGCACATTTTTATTTCTAGGGAAAGGCAGGCGAGCGACATGGAAAAAACAGAAGAATCTTGTAAGCTGGTGTACGCCAACCGGCCTTATCTCGCCTTTCTCTCCCTGGCCTTGACCTTAGTGGGTCTGTTCGGCCTGGGTTACGCGGCCTTTGACGGCGATATGACCCTCTGGACCCGGGTTCTTTTCGGCGTGGGCGGGGGCTTTCTGC
>JAAVYX010000074.1 GCA_022791355.1 Clostridiales bacterium
AGGGGGTCCACTGCGTCAAAAATGCTGGGAATACACAAAGTATTCCCGCGCTTTTTTCCTTGTGGCCACTCGTCCTGTGCGAAAATTCCGTCAATTCCTCTATTTTCTAACAAGCCCTAGACGGGTTGTAGAGAAATTTACATTGTGTTTTAGTTTGAAGACGTCCGCTAAGAATATTATGCTATAAATGAAACGAATGAAAACTTGATATTATCTGCCTCCAAAAGGGGCAATAGGGGCGGTAGCCGCCCGGCCGCATAGGGTTTGGTCCGCTTCAGTTCCCCGCCCTCCGTTTGCGGCTGAAATACGTTGTCTGAAGCTCTGGCCGTCCTTACGCCCGCGTAATATAATAAGCGCTGTAGGGCGCAAGCTCCAGTCCGCTGGAAAGCGCCAATTTCTGCCCGCTGAGCAGATCCTGTCCTTCTGCGAAGGGCGCGGGGAAATGGGCGGTGAAGGGCGTGCCGTCGGCGTTGACGGCCGCTAGTACGATTTCATCTCCCGTCTGCCGCTGGAAAACCAGCTGTTTGTTGGTGATCAGCAGGCTTTTATAATCCCCGCTCCAAAGGGGCGCGTTTTCTTTATGGGCGGCGGCCAGCCCGGCGATCCAATCGGTCAGCTTATTTTTCTGAGGCTGCTCGACAGCCGGACGCAAAGCGCCGTCTCCTTGGCTTTTCTCGCCCGTTATCCCCCACTCGCTGCCGTAATAGACGCAAGGGATGCCCGGCATGGCGAAGAGCAGGGCGTACAGCAGGGGTAAATGAGCGGGATTCTGTAGAATGCTGGCCGCACGGGTCACATCGTGATTGTCGGCGAAGGCCAGCAGATGCTTGCCCTTATACAGGGTCCAGTTTTCAGGCCCGAACTGCCGCCCCAGAGAATGGGCAATTTCAAACAGATTCATGCTGTTGAGGCTGGAATACAGCCCCTTATAGCATTCGTAGTTGGTGACGCTGTGGAGCATCCCCTCGCCCAGCAGCTGATTGTAATCTCCGCCAAGCATCTCTCCTACTAGGAAGAAGTCCGGCTTCAGCCCCTCGCAAAAGCCGCGCAGACGGCGGATAAAGTCCCGATCCAGCAAATAGGCCACATCCAGCCGCAGTCCGTCAATATCGAATGCCTCTGTCCAGAAGCGGACGGTATCCAGCAGGTAATCGACCACCGCCGGATTGCGCAGGTTGAGCTTGACCAGTTCGTAGTGGCCCTCCCAGCCCTCGTACCACAGCCCGTCGCGATAGGGACTGTCGCCGCCGAAATTGACGAAAAACCAGTCCCGGTAGGCCGAGCTTTCCCGATTTTGCAGCAGATCCTGGAAGGCCCAGAAACCGCGGCCTACATGATTGAAGACCCCGTCCAGCACCACCCGAAGACCGGCGGCGTGAAAGGCGTCGCAGACCTCCCTGAAATCCTTATTCTCGCCAAGACGGCAGTCCAGCGTCCGGTAATCCCGGGTGTCGTACCCATGCGCGTCCGACTGAAAGATAGGACAGAAATACACCGCGTCGGCCCCGACGCTTTTGATGTGGCCGGTCCAATCCAGCAGCCGCCGAATGCGGGGGACCGCCGTCCCGTCGTTTTCCTGGGGCGCGCCGCATAGCCCCAAAGGATAAATTTGATAAAAAACGCTGTTCTCAGCCCACATAAAAGCTTCATCCTTTCCGAACCGGTTCGTATGAAAATATAATTTTGAATACCCATTTGAAAACCAAGGGGATATAAATCGCTTTGGCTCTCTTGATGGGACGTTCTACCCTGCGCACAACGCATGGTATAATCGGCGTCTCCGCGCTCTATGCTTGCGGTTGAAAATCGCAACCGCCTCTTTCGGAAGGACGCTCCGCCTAGCGCGTGGGGCCATCTGTTGGGTATAATAACCGCTTTTTGGTTATTTATATTCTCTAGTATACACGGTTTCGCCGAAAAAGGGAACCGTTTTTTAGGAGCCGGCGGCCGGCAGCGGAGCTAGCGAGAGCTGGAAATATTCGGTCTGACCGCGCAGAAGCGTACTGCTGAGCAAATCCTTGGCGGTTAACTGGCTGTATGATAAAAACACCTGATCTCCTAACATTTTGTAGGGATTGGCCGTGATGGGAACAGAGGCAGGCAGGCGGTAGAGGCGGGACCCGCCGCCGTCAGTACGGAGGACGGCCAGGTATAAAGCGGGGGCTTGTCCTGCCCCTTCTCCCAGTAAGGGGCAGACCGCATAGTTTCCGTCGTCTGACAAGGTGGGAAGGTTTTGCAGGGATAGCTGAAGACCTGCTAACTGCTCAAAGGAATAGACAAAGGTCTTTTGGCTTTCTAAATTCCATATACGAATATGATCCGCCGTATCGTATTCATTCGGCAGACGTAGAACCACATGCTGCTCCATAATATCCAAAAAAACGTTGGAGTCCGGCTCCGCGGGGAATTTCGCGTCCGCCTTCCCAAGCTGCCGGACGTTTCCCTCCGGCAGCGCGGCACGGAAATATTCTTGGCTTCCATTGGTGTTTTCTTCCCAATACAAGGTGTTTCCGCGCCAATACAAGGCCGCCTGGTTTACATGATCTTTTAAAAGGAGAAACGCTTCGTTCAACACATCCCACACCCAAAGTTCGCAGTCCATATCTATGGGCACGTCTTCCCAATCATTCCCTGTTTTTAGCCGCGGATTGCGCATGTAAGCGAAAAAACGGCCGTCGGCGCTCATATTTTTGTCGGTGACGCCAAAGTATAAACGGCTGTTATCCTTGGCGATGGCGTCGGGGAAGAGGGAAAGGGTATGGGTTTCGGGCTCAAACAGCAGCAGGCGGAAGTCGGCACCCGATTGGTCAAAAAGCGCCATTCGCTTGCCGTCGGCGCTGGCGCTCAAGGCGTTGCAACGGGAGCTGGCGCTATAGTCAAAAACATACCGGTCGCCAAAGCTGTGATAGGCAACTACAATCGAATCGAACCGCTGGTCGCCATCCAGACGGTAATAGTGGGGATAGCCGGATGCGTCCAGGCCTTCCATATATTCGCTGGCGTCATGTCGGGTATAGCCGCCCTGGCCGTCGAACTCGAAATAGAGCTGGGTGCTGGTGGCCATATTGGAGCTGTAGAGCAGGCTCTCCCGAGGGGAGAACTGATCTTCGCCGGAAACGGTCCGCTTTCTGACCGCCGCCGCCTCTATGGCGTAAATCCCGTTTTGTTCCCGTTTGGGACCATGGGCAAAGACCTGCAGAGATGAGGAGACGCCGGACGCAAGGGCAGACGAGATTTCCCCTCCCGACTGTACCTGCGACCCATCTGAACGATGAGAGTCATAGGAGGGACGGCCTGACAGGGTGAAGGCGGCGGAGCTGGCAGGAACCTCGTCTGGCTTAAGATTTATGTACGGCAGGGCGGCGGCCGTCAGCAGGGCGGCACCGGCCAAAACCGTTCCAACCGCCATAATGCGGCGGCTTCTGCGACGCCGCAGAAGCCTATCCAGCCAGGCGGCAAAGCCTCTTACTTGGGCGGCTTTTTCCAAAGCGGGGGAAGCTGCGCGCTCTCCGGCGGATTCCGCCGTTCTTCCATCCCGTAAGACTGGCTCCGACCTGCGTTCCGCTGAAACAGGCTCTGTTGACGTGGGTTCCACCGGCGACTTGACGCATTGAATGACCGATACGCCCGCTTCTTCCTGTTCCCTTATGGCTTGGGAGCCGCAGCCGCCCTTTTCCGTACGCTCCATTCCAGCTTCCCTCATTTCCGGTTTAGGCTATATTCTGTCTGCATTATATAAAACGGTTCAGGAAAATTCCACCTGATTTCATTACAAAAGGATGACAGAATATGACAAAGAACGGGAGAAGCGTTTTCCGTCTCTCCCGTTCTCATACTTCCTCTTAACCTGTTTCCTGGTCGGCTGCCAAACGGCCGTTCTCTTCCCGCAGATAGAAGAACCGGGCCCTTTCCAGGAACCCGCCGTTTGGCTGGTGCAGAGCTAAACGCAGCGCGCCCTGCTTATCGGTGAAAATCATACCGTGTCCCCCGTCCTTGGTAAAGAGGGGAGGAAGCTGTTTCCAGGGGCCTTCCGGCCGTCCAGTCACGCTTTCGGCCTGGGCCTGCACATAGCCTTCCTTTCCGTAGCTGGACCAGATCATCAGCAGCTTGCCCTGGCTGGTCCAATGTAAAAAGGGCGCGTCTGTGACATAACAGTCTCTTTCATAGGGAACGCTCCATACCGGGTCAGAGGCCTTGAAAAGAGTGACCGGTTCGCCGGCAGAAGCGGTCAAATCTTGGGTCAGCTTCTGGCAGACCATCGTGCCGTCGGTAATCTGCATCCATTCGTGACAGTAGAAGATATAGGGCTGACCCGACCGGTCCACAAACAAGCTTCCATCCAAACAGTCCCAATCCTTAGGGGTGACAGGCCGGTCGGAAATGGGGGAGAAGGGACCCATAGGCGAGTCGGCCCCTAAAATTTGGGTGGCCCTGCGAACGCCCTCGGCCTTGAAGGAGGCGAACATGTAAAACCGCCCTTTGTATTTGTGCACCTCCGGCGCCCAAAAATCTCTGTCGGCCCAGAAGTCATCGGCCGGATTAAAGACCCGGAAGGGACCCTCCCATTCTGCCAGGTCCCGGCTTGTATAGACGTTAAAGCCCTCTCGTTCCGCAGGGCCGGCATTGGCCGCCGAGGCGTACATATAATAAATGCCGTCCTCCAAGAGCACGAAAGGGTCGCGTATACGGATATCACAAAGCCGCATGTTTTTTCCTCCTATAGAGCGTATTCGAACCGAAAAAATGTCGAATGATAGTTCGGGAGTAAGGAGTTGGGACGAAAACCGCAAAATGCGGTCGCATTTCCAGGCCTTTCCGCACGTAAATCATGTTTCCCGGGCAATAGAAGAGGGGAAAATTTGGCGTTCGCAGATACCGTTTGCCTGGCGGCTGATAGGAATTTACAGGAAAAAATTGCCGTATGCCGCATTGTATTCGCTGCCGGCTGTCAGTAAGCCGGCAGCTGAGGCGGTCCGCTAATCCGCTCGATAGAGCGCTGCCCCATCCGCCGAACCTGCATGGACTTTCTTCCCGTAAAACCGTATGGTCTTATACGTTCAGCTCCACAGCGCGGCCGCTGGGCTCATAGGGCCGGCAGACGACGCCGGCCGAGGCCAGCATACGCTTGGAGGCCAGCACAGATTCGCTGTCCGCATACTTGTCCGATAAATAGATGATTTCCCGGATCCCCTTTTGAATGATGGCCTTGCTGCATTCGTTGCAGGGAAATAGGGTGGTATAGAGCCGGCAGCCGTCCAGCCGGCCGCCCACAAAGTTTAAAATGGCGTTGAGCTCGGCATGGCAGACAAACATGTACTTGGTGTCCAGTGCGCTGCCGGTCTTGTCCCAGGGATAGTCGTCGTCCGAGCAGCCGTAGGGCATACCGTTATAACCCATGGACATAATCCGGTTTTCGCCGTTGACAATGCAGGCGCCCACCTGCGTGCCGGGATCCTTGCTGCGCTGAGAGGAGAGCAGGGCGATACCCATGAAATATTCGTCCCAGCTCAAATAGTTTTCCCGCTTCAAAAGGTTCACGTCCTTTCCTGTGTGCCGCCCCGCAGGCGTATCGAACACTATCTGTATTGTACAAAAGGGCGGCAAAAAATGCAATCCTTTTCCGTGCCGTCAATCCGCAAGGGCGAATAGAGTTTTAAGAGGGAAAACGGCGTTGCCTGAACGGACGGATGAAAGCCTGTTGAGGCCGTTCGGCAGGTTATGGGCCGATCAGCAATCTGAGAGCCGCCTAATCGGGCGCTTAGAGGTCTAAAGACCGGTTGCCGCATCCGCCTTTTCCGCCTGAGGGTTACGCTAAAAAGACTGCTGATACGCTCAAAGGCAGGCAGCCTCTTGACAAAACCGGCTGCGCAGCCGTCCTATCGAGCATAGCCCAGCGGAAGCCGGGCTTCCAAACAAATCGAAAACCCTACCGTCCATTGACAAGGTATCATACGATTGTGCGGGAAAAAATTGCCGCAAGCCGCGTTGTCTTCGTCGCGGACGCTCGATAGAGCGGCCCCTAGTAGCCGCCCGTAGGGCGGCGGACTGTCGCCCGCCTGCGTCCGAGAACGCTGCGAGTTCCCATTTTGGCCCTCGCTGGGCGTATCAGCCCTTGGAGGTAGACGGCAGGCCCGTTGCTTTGACTGCCTGTGCGGATTCTTCTAAAGACTGCCGGCCCGACATGCTGCCTCTTGTGGGTAAATGGATCGAGGCGTCCGCATGAATCGCTCTGCCGCCGCATATATATGCACTGTGTAAACCGGTAGTGCGCATACGGGAGGGAAAGCGTCTTGCTGCTTCGATTTAAAAAAAGGTACCTGGCCCTACTGCTGTCCATGGCGGTTATAGCCGCCGCCTCTTATCCTGTCGGACGGATGATGCGGGCTGCGGCGGGGGATGACAGCCCAACCTTTGCTATCGTTATGTATCACCAGATCGCCTCCAGCAAATCCAAACTGGGGAAATTCACCCTTTCTGACAGTCAATTGGAGGCCGACCTGATCTATCTCAAGGAACATGGCTACGAGACCATCACCATGGCCCAGCTTATCGATTACACCAAAGGCGCCGGCGGCCTGCCCGAAAAGCCGGTTATGCTGACTTTTGACGACGGCTACGAAAGCTTTTACGGCTACGTATACCCGCTTTTACAAAAGTACAATATGCGGGCCGTCTTGTCGGTGGTGGGAGAGTTTGTGGACAGATATACCCAAAAGCCCGATCATAACCTGCGCTATTCCTGCCTGAATTGGGACCAGGTCCGGGAGATGCGGGAGTCGGGACTGGTGGAGATTCAAAATCATACCTACGATATGCACAGCACCGGCAAAACCGGCCGGCAGGGTTGCGCCATTAAAAAAGGAGAATCGGAGACGGCCTATAAACAGGCCTTTTTGGAGGACGTAGGCAAGATGCAGGAAAAGCTGAAAACCGAGCTGGGCGCTCCTGCTGATACCTTTACCTATCCTTTTGGCGCACTGTGCAAGCAGTCGACCTCCCTGATTAAGGAGCTGGGCTTTCAAGCGGCGCTGACCTGCCGGGAGGAGCCGGTAACCGCCGCCCCTTATGGGGACTGGATGTATCGGCTGGGACGGTATAACCGCCCGTCCGGCAAGACCAGCGAGGCTTTTTTTAGAAAGGTGTTGCCTTGAAACCATTAAATGAGCGTAGGCTTTTGCCGGTCGTATCGGGCCTCTTACAGATCTCTATGCGGAACAGATGCGTTTTCTATTTCATGCCGCAATACTTTTACCGTTCGCGGTTTCAGGCCGGGACGGCTATAGCGTGGGATCGTCTGGAAACCGGATAGAGGCGTGGAGCGCGAATGCCATAGGCGTTGCTAGTAATAACGCAGGTACGCTTGATGCAAAATCTCACTCTCAACCAGAAAAGCCAAAATAAGAATCCCCCGATATAAAGAAAAACCCCGTCGCAAAAAACGGCGGGGTTGCGCTTTGCGTCAAACGAGGGATTAACGATCGACGTTCCCGGGTTCCTGAGTAGCGGCTGGCGGCGTGGCCTCCGCCTTTTTATCGGAGGAGCAGATGTGCTCGACCAACGCGCCGAAGGCGTATATAACCAAGGTTACAATACAAATTTTAACCAGCGTATAGAGATTGGAAAATACAAGAGAGGGCAGAGAGCTGGCAGCGTGACGGGAAAGCATATTCACCACGGAAAGCAGGGTGTTTATGCAGGTCAGTACGATCCCCGCGGCTCCGTAAATCCCAGCGGCGATTTGCAGGGTCGATCCAATTTTCTCTTTTTGCAGAAATGCCGGCAGTTTATTGTTGTTCATCATAATCCTCCCCGCGCTGTTTAGCGCATACATCAAAATGGAATCTGTACCATCTGCCTCCAAGTACAAATACGCCCAGCGGCGGCCAAAATGGGGGCCGTCTGCGGCCTTGCCAGCCCCCGTTTGGGCTCGCCGCTGGGTCCTGCGGCGTTTTACAGGAGAGAAACCCACGCAGGCAAGGCGGACGAGGTAGCCGAGCTTTGCTCGGCTACCTTTCGGCCGGCATCGCAGACAACACAGCGTGCGGCAATTTTATCCCTGTAAAACCGTTTTATACCTTGTC
>JAAVYX010000075.1 GCA_022791355.1 Clostridiales bacterium
CTTATGTGTAGAATATGACGGCAATTCCGATTTTTCAAACTGCCCCTAGGTGAGACGTAGGAGGTCGCTTCAAATTTAATGAGCCGGGGCAGCGGTTTCGCGCTAGATATCCCTGAACGGTTTTTCCAACGCCTGATCTAGCGGCGTCCCGGCGCAGGATATGCCTTGCGCCTCTAGCCCCCTCTTTTGCCGCGGGGCAAAAAAGGGGGGAGGCTTACGCCTGCGGGGCCGCGCCCTTCCGTACGCCTCCGGTTGACCCCTCTTGGCGCAGGCCGACAATGTTCCGCGCTTCGGCTTATTACGTTTCGCTTATCCGCCGATAATAGGATAAAGACGGCAGTTCTTTTTTCGGGCTTTCGGGAAGCGATAGGAAAGCGGTTAGCGGCTAAGGGGCAGGGGGTAGAGTAACGGGAAATCTGCCGCGAAACTTCTGTCCCAGCTAAACAAAGAAAATCACATCCAGCGTCAAACCTCCCGCTGTCTAAGAATAAAAAACGAAAAGGCCCCTTGGGCCCCAACCAAAATTTTACGCAGCGCGTAAAAAAGAAACCAGGTGTCGCAATGGAAAATACCAATCCAACCAAGCCCCGCTTCATGCCTCCCCATCGAAAAAACCCCCAGGTAAAGCCTGAGAAAAGCGGACGGCCCAGCCAGCCGGCCCGGATTATCGCCGGCAGCTTCGCCCTGGTCATCCTGGTGGGCACGCTACTGCTCATGCTGCCTATCTCTTCCAAAACCGGAACCTTTACCCCGCCGCTGAACGCCCTTTTCACCGCCACAACCTCCACATGCGTGACCGGCCTTATCGTCTACGATACCTTCAGCCACTGGTCCTACTTCGGCCAAGGAGTCATTCTGGTGCTCATCCAGATCGGCGGCATCGGCCTGGTTACCCTGGCCACCTTTTTCACCATGCTTTTGCGGCAGAAAATCGGGCTGAACAGCATGGTGCTGGCTCAAGAGTCGGTCAATTCGGGTTCCCTGCGCAATCTGCGCAGTCTAGTCAGACTGGTGATCTTCTCCACCTTGGTGGTGGAGGCGGCCGGCGCCCTGCTGCTGGCCGCCCGGTTTGTTCCCCGGTACGGGAAGGAGGGAATCTGGATCTCGATTTTCACCGCCGTCTCGGCCTACTGCAACGCCGGCATCGATATTTTCGGCCGGGAGGGTCCCTTCAGCTCCCTGACCAGCTTTTCCGGCGATGTGGTGGTCAACGTCACCGTTATGCTGCTCATCATCATCGGCGGGCTGGGCTTTATCGTTTTCCAGGATATCCTGAGCTATCGGAAAAAACGACACCTTATGCTGCATACCCGCACCGTGCTCTTTGTCACCCTGACGCTGATTCTGGCGGGCGCGCTGGTCTTTTTTATCGTGGAATATCAAAACCCAGCCACCTTGGGAAGCCTGTCCTTCGGGGAAAAAATACTGGCCGCCTTCTTCCAGTCGGTCACCACCCGCACGGCCGGCTTCAATACGGTTGACCTGGCCGGTATGCACGACCCCACCAAGCTGTTTATGTGCGTGCTGATGTTTATCGGCGCGGCCCCCGGCTCCACCGGCGGCGGCATCAAGGTCACCACCTTTATGGTGCTGGTCATGACCGTTGTGGGCACCCTGCGCAACAAGACCCAAACCACTATCATGCGCCGGCGGGTGGATCATATGGTGGTCTACCGGGCCCTGGCCATCATGGCGCTGAGCGTCTGCGTGTGCATCGTGACGGCCTGCGTCATCCTAGTGGAGAACGACGTTTCCACCATAGACGGTATTTTCGAGGCCTTCTCAGCCTTCGGTACGGTGGGGCTTTCCACCGGTATTACCCCCACGCTGGGCATCGTTTCCAAAATCGCTCTGATTCTCACCATGTTTATCGGCCGGATCGGCTCCATCTCCTTCATGTTGGCTATCACCCTGCGGCTGGCCTACCATCCCAAAAGGCTGGTCCTTCCCGAGGGGCAGATCATCGTCGGATAGTTGCATGAGAATGAGTAACGCCTTTTTATTTGGCCCGGCCAAACGCTGGTTAAAATATGCGGCACGGACAGTTATCGTTCGCCTCAGGGAATCATACGGTTCTACGGGGGAATCCCGCGATGCCGCGCTGCCTTGACCGCTGCGTAAGGCGCGGCCTTGCCGGCCGCCCTCCCGAGCGGCGGCTTCGCATATGGTTTCTTTGGAGCCGGATGATACCGTTACAGGTTAACCGCATGATAGACCCCATGTTTTTACCGCCCAAAAGGCGGGGAATAGCCCGCGGCTTGCTGCAGCGGCCGCGGGCCGCGTATCATGATATAGGAGGAAACGTATATGGCGGATACAGAGGCGCGGGCCCAGCGGGCCGCCGACTATTTTTTGGAGGGCTATAACTGCACCCAGGCAGTTTTCCTGACCTGCTGCGAGGGCCTGGGCATACCGGCCGAAACCGGGCTGCGGCTGGCTTCCCCCTTCGGCGGCGGCATGGGCCGTCTGCGGGAGGTCTGCGGGACGGTGTCGGGCATGTTCATGGCGTTGGGGCTGAAATACGGCTATGCCGACCCCAAGGACCTGGCCGCAAAAAAGCGGCTTTACGCCATGGTCCAGGAGCTGGCCCGCCGGTTTGAAGCCGAGCACGGCTCCATCGTCTGCCGCACCCTGCTGGGACTGGACCGGCAGCGGGACGACCCCACCCCCGAGGCCCGCACCGCCGCCTACTATAAAAAGCGGCCCTGCAAGGAGCTGGCGGCCTCGGCCGTGCGGATTTTCGACGGCTTCTGCCAGGATGTGGAGGCCGGCCGCTGGCCGGCGGAGTAAGGCTACGCAATCGCTGAAAAATCCGGGCGTTTGCGATGAAGGTCGATTGCGGTTTCGTGTTACGATAGGGATTAAGCAATGTTCGATATATGTCGAACATTGCTTAATTTTATATGAATCAGTCTTAATATGTCGAAATATATGCATAAATTGTTTATTTTATTTACAATAGTTCTATTTAATGGTAAAATATTAATAAACAAAAAGTTATAAAGCTTTTTAGAAAGTATGTGTTTCCTATACTTTACTAAATATAATATTATCATACATAAATATAGGAGGAATGAAAACATGCGTGCTAAAAAAAGATTTATATCATCTGTTTTAACAATATGTATCATAGCTTCCGCCGCCAGCCTCGCTCACGGACTATAGAGAATGCTCTCACGGTTTCTCAACATATTACGATCATGTACTGAATGGCGGTGTCGGGCAATTCGGCAATGCGCGCCGCTATTATTGGATAAATTCCAATGTGAGTTCCTATTATGCGGAAAAGGTTCGAACCGCTATGTACAATTGGACCTATACCACCAATCAGACGCCATACTACACGACTTCTATTTCCTGTCGGGAAACCGCAACCAAGTCCAGCGGTACATTTGAATTTCAAAGCGGCTCTTTACCGAAGAATGCTCTGGCCCAAACCGAACGTTTGCTATATCAAAATCTTATAACCCCCTGGAATCAGAATTGGGGATGGGCGAGAATCACATTGGACGAAGCAGAAATGAATACCATCAACTCCTATCAGCAGCTGGGGACGGTTACGCATGAAGTCGGCCATGCGATGGGATTGGCCCATTGCCCGGATACGGGGCGTATTATGTGTCAGTTAGGTTCCGGGCGTTTTGTATTTTTGCCGCAGGTTTACGACTGTCAAACCGTGAATCATTTGTATTAGAGGAGGAAGCAGGTATGAAAAAAATAATAAGCTTATGCTTGGCAATCGGTCTGTTGTGCAGTCTTTCTGCGTGTAACAAAACAGAAAATGAGGCGGAAAATGTATCTAATCAGACGTCCGGCGCTTCAGCTATGCCCACTGATTATACGAAAAAATTATCCGAAACAGTAGATATCTCCGGAAAACAAATACAAGGCGCCTACAGCGCCGCCGACCGGTTAAAGATATATGAAACCATTTCCGACCTGTCCGAGAGTGCGGACGGTATTATAAGGGGAGAAATTCTCGCGGTTTCTTATTTTCATATCGATACGGTCGCGTATACAAAAATGGATATCAAAGTCAAAGACGTCCTCGCCGGCTCCCTCCAAGCAGGCGATCAGATCAGCGTCTATAAGAGCGGCGGTTTTATTGGGCTGCACGCGTATCTGCCGGATATACAGGAACGGGTTCCTGAAATCACAATAGAAGAAATAGAGAATACGGTGGTGGACGTCAGCAATGAAGGCGATCCGCATCCGGAAATCGGGCAGGAGGCAGTTTTCTTCCTATATGCTTCTACAGAAGACGACCCGCCGGTACTCAGCGGCATGTATGGTATTGTAGGGGATTATTCCGGCCAATTTACCAGGGATGAAAACGACGCGTTTTCTCGCCATATACAAGTTACGCCGGAACCTGTATCTACTCCATCCGGCCTTACGGGCTATTCCCTCCCCCAATATGCAGAAATCGACCGTTCCGGCAAGACTGGCGCAGACCGTATTTTTACCTTTGAGGAACTAAAGCTTGAAATCCAATCGGCATAACGGTAGCAGATACGCACATGAAGAAAAACACATCGGAAGGAATATAATTCCTTCCGATGTGTTTTTCTTTGCTGGAAATTTCACAGGTATTTACAAAACCATACGCTTTGCGTGAATTTTTGTGAGGGGCTCTAGCGTCCCGGTTTGGCCTTTGGCCAAACCTCTACAAGGCGTTCGTTGCGGGAAGCAATGTAGAGGCGCTTTGCGCCGGGACCAAAGGAACGTCCATTGGACGTTCCTATAGGTGGGCACAACGAAAATCTATACGATTTTAAAACACCATTTTCCCGGCGATATAATCTTTGAGCTGATCGATGGCAATACGCTCCTGCTGCATGGTGTCCCGGTCGCGGACGGTAACGCAGCCGTCCTCGGCCGACTCGAAATCGTAGGTGATGCAGATGGGGGTGCCGATTTCGTCCTGCCGGCGGTACCGCTTGCCGATGGAGCCGGCCTCGTCGTAATCCACCATGAAATCGGCGGCCAACATATCCCGCACCTTGCCCGCCTGCTCGGACAGTTTCTTGCTTAAGGGCAGAACGGCGGCCTTGTAGGGAGCCAGGGCCGGATGGAGACGGAGCACCACCCGGGTATCTCCCTTATCATCGGTCTCCTCGTCGTAGGCGTCGCAGAGGAAGGCCAGCACCACCCGGTCGGCGCCCAGAGAGGGCTCGATGACGTAGGGAACGTACTTTTCGTTGGTCTCTGGGTCGAAGTACTCCAAACTCTTGCCCGAATGGGTCTGGTGGGCGTTTAAGTCAAAGTCGGTCCGGTCGGCGATGC
>JAAVYX010000076.1 GCA_022791355.1 Clostridiales bacterium
GGCGCCGGGGTAGATGATAAATCCCTCTCCGGCCGATAAGGTAAAGACCTTGCCGCCCACCTCGTACTGGCCCCGCCCGGTTGAGATAAAGTGGATTAGGTAGTGATCCCGAACGGCGGGGCCGAAGGCGTAGTCCGGGGCGCAGACCTGCTGATCCGCGCTGATGATATAAATTCCATCGTCCGTATCCATAAGCCGTTCCTCTTTTCCTTGTTCTTTTTATGGAGGCTATTTTAATTTTAGTAATCTTCCTTATGGCTCCACGACCCGGTCCAATAACGTCTGGCATACCGGCGCTAAAGCGTCTCGAGACCTCTTCTTTGGCCCCGCGGCAAAAGAAGGAGCCGTTAGGCATTGGAGGCATAACAATGGGATACCTGCCGCGAAACCTACCGCCTAACCAAAGAAGATCCAACAATCAAGCGAGAAAGCAAAAGTATTATGCCATGAAGCGCAACGCGCACAACAAACATACTCAGACTTTCATTTTCAATCATTGGATATCTCGCAAAAAAAACAGATAAAGCGTATCGTTTATACCATACTACACCGGCGACAAAAAAGCAACAAAAATAAAAAAATAAGCTACAATGCGGAATAGAAAAAAATCTTTCTATCCTGTATCATAATAACGGATAAAGTTTGATTACAGAAATGTATTTGTGCAGTTTTATCCATATCTGTCCTTTTATATTCCGTCGGCGGCCCTTGCAGGGCGCGGCTGCCGGAAGCCGCGTATAAAATGAAAGCAGGAGGATGCTAACATGAAAAAACAAATCCGTATGCTGTTGGCGGCGGCTCTTTCCGGCGTGCTGCTCTGTCAGCCGCTGGGAGGTATGACCAGCTTGGCCGCCGAGGACAGCGCCGTCTATTTAAGCGACCTTACCTGGAAGTCTCTGTCGGTGGGCTGGGGCAATCCCGGTCTGGATAAGGGTCTGGCCGGCCGGGAGATCGCCCTGCGGGGGTCGGACGGTCAAAGCAAGACCTACGCCAAGGGCTTGGTGCTCCACGCCCCCTCCGAAATTTCCTATGATTTAACCGATTCGGGCGCAAAGGCCTTCAAGGCCTTTGTGGGCATTGATGTAAACGGGAACCAGGGCTCGCCGAACAGCGCTTCCTGCGCCTTTATCGTCAAGGTGGACGGGGAGGAGAAGTATAAAAGCGAGGTTATCCGTATTGGAACCGGCAACCGGGAGGTCTCGGTAGACCTGCCCGAGGATGCCAAGACTCTGACCCTCGTCTCTACCGACGGCGGGGACGGCAATAACTCCGACCACAGCGTCTGGGCCGACGCCAAGCTGATTTTGGACGGCGATAAGCTGAACGATCTGAAAAACGTAACCGCCAAAGCGGCGGATACCCTGCTGGAGCCGGGGCAGACCACCAAGATTACCGCCGCGGGAACCTTGGTGGGCGGCCAGGCGGCGGTCTTCCCGGCCGGCGGTCTTACCTACGCCTCCAGCGACGAAAGCGTGGCCGCCGTCGCCGCCGACGGGACGGTTACCGCCAAGACCCCCGGCGTGGCCACCATCACAGCTACCGGCCTGCTTGGCGGGATCAGCCGTTCGGATTCGGTGGATATTCTGGTGCCCGGCGAGAATACCGATAACAGGGTTTGGACGGTCTCCTCCCCCGGCGGGAACATCCAGGCTTTTGTGGGGCTAAACGCCGCCGGCCGCCTGTTCTACGCCATGCGGCGGGAGGGGAAAATCCTGCTGCGCACTTCTCCCATGGGCTTTGTCACCAGCCTGGCCGACTTTACCGAGGGTCTGACCCTTCAAAGCGCGCCGGCGGCCGTGGAGCTGGACGAGACCTATTCGGTCCTTTCCAGCCGGAAGGACAGCTATCGCAACCACGCCATGGAGCGTATTTTCACCTTCCAGAAGGACGGCGCCGTCCTGCACCTTCAAACCAGAGCCTATGACGACGGCTTTGCCTTCCGATACGTCATCGAGGGCGGGCGGCCCGGCGCTATGACGGTTCTGGACGAGGCCACCGCCTTTGGCCTGCCGGCCGATTCCACCGTTTGGGCCATGCCCTACGGCGGCGGCGCTTACAATTACGAGGATGAATTCAAGAAGTACGATGTGAATCAGGTAAACGGCGGTCAGTCCATGCCTATGCTGTACGAGGCCGGCGAGGACCTGTTTGTGCTCCTGTGCGAGGCCGACCTGCACGGCAATTACATCGCCTCCCAGCTCACCCCCAAGGGAGACGGGATGTTTAAAACCGATTTTGTCCCCCAGCAAACGGGGGACGTGGAAACGGCCGCCCCCTTCTCCTCGCCCTGGCGGACGGCGCTGGCCGGTACCCTGGCCGATATCGTGGAGGGCAGCATGGCCGAGAACGTGGTAAACGACCCCGCCGAAGACCAGGACTATTCCTGGGTCGTTCCCGGCGGCAGCTCCTGGAGCTGGATCGCTGAAGCCGGAAGCAACCAGATAGCCGCCCAGCACGACCCCGATATCATCAAAAAGTATATTGATCTGGCCGCCGACATGGGCTGGAAGTATTACATCATGGACGAGGGCTGGCAGCCGCCTGCCGGCGGGGGAGACAGCCGCTACGCCGGCTATTACGATTGGTTCGATGAAATCGTGGAGTATGCCGACCAGCGGGGGATCGGCCTCATCGCCTGGGTGCTGGCCGACGATCTGCGTACCGAGGCCCAGCGGGTCGCCCGTCTGGACGATTGGGCCGCCCACGGCGTCAAGGGCATCAAGGTGGACTTTTTCGACCGGGAGACCCAGGACCGTACCGGCCTGCTGGACGAGGTCTACGCCCACTGCGCCAAGCTCCATATGGTGGTCAACGCCCACGGGGCCAATAAGCCCACCGGCGAGGTCCGCTCCAATCCCAACGTACTGACCCGCGAGGCCATCAAGGGTCGGGAGTACGGCGGCCTGTCGGTCTATCAGTACACCATCCTGCCCTTCACCCGCACGGCCATCGGTCCCGCCGACGTAACCGAGACGGTGTATCCCGGCTGGAACGAATCCATGGGCTTTACCAACGCCCTGTCGGTGCTGGTACAGAGCGGCATCCACTGTTACGCCAGTAAGCCGGAGCATTATCTGAACACGCCCGTATACACCCTGTATAAGGATATGCCCTCGGTCTGGGACGACACCAAGCTGGTGGACGGTTATCCCGGCGAGTTTGCAGCTATTATGCGGCGCAGCGGGGAAAGCTGGTACGGCGCGGCCGTGTCGGTGGAAGCCCGCACGGTTCAATTCCCCATGGATATGCTGGGGGATGGGGATTATTACGCCTTTATCTATAAGGATGGAGCCAGCCGGAAGGAGATAGAGCTGGAAATCCAAAAGGTGGATAAAACCAGCGTGCTGAGCCTGCCGGTGCTGGAAAACGGCGGCTGTACGATCAAGGTGGTCAAGGACCTGCCCTCCGGCCCCGAATCTATCACCCTGGATACCGATTCCCTGACCCTGGAGATGCAGGAGACCGCCGCCCTGACCCCGACCATCACCCCCGCCAATCCGGATATTAAGCAGTTGTCCTATACTTCCAGCGATGAGAGCGTGGCCAAGGTGGATACCCATGGAAAGGTTACCGGCGTGGGCCGGGGTACGGCCGTCATCACCGTGGCCTCGCCGCTGAACAGCGAGATTCAAGCCGTCTGTACCGTCAGGGTCACCGGTTCCCGTTACGCCTTAGACGAGGAGGCCTGGAGCGTAAACCGGCCCCAGCCCGACGCCGTCCGATATGTGGACGAGAATACGGCGGCCATAAACGCCTTAAAGGGGGACGTGGGGGAGGCAGACCGAAATCCCCTGAAAAACGTCTTCTATATGACGCCTGCCGACGCGGATTTCACCATTACGGCTAAGGTGACCGGCGGTATGACCGCCGCCTTCCAGACCGCCGCCCTCGTAGCCTTTACCGACGACAATAACCTGGTCGCCGCCATGCGCCGGTATCATCCCAACTTTGGCGGCAATATCTTTGAGCACATGACCTATCTGGGGGGCTACAACGAGATCACCGCCGCCGACAACAGTAAAAACGCCCCAGCCTGGCTGCGACTGGAAAAGAGGGGAGACGCCTTCCTGTCTTACTATAGCATGGACGGTTCCTCCTTTGTAAAAATCGGGGAAAAGGACGCCCCTGCCATAGCTGGAAGCAAGGATCTGAAAATCGGTTTTATGGCCACAGTGGGCAGCGGCGAAAACGCCGATATCACCCTGACCTTCTCGGACTTTGTCTATCAAAGCGGCGGGACCGAAAAGTCTATCCCCTTTGCCGTGGAGAATACCGCGGACCCGTTGGACGCCGCCGTCTTGTCGGCCGATGAAGCCGTGCAGGCCCTGACCCCCGCGAACAGCCTGACCGCGGCCGACGTTATGAAAGCCGTAACCGCCGCCGTGGGCGACGGGGAGATCGCCGCCGTCTGGGCGGAGGACTTAGTCCTGAC
>JAAVYX010000077.1 GCA_022791355.1 Clostridiales bacterium
GCCATGCTGGCCCAGGCCAACCAGGTGCCCCAGGGCGTCCTGCAGCTGCTCCAGTAATTTGGACCGCTTGTTGTTTCTTAAAACCGCATAACGCCGGACGCGAGGCCGTGGAAAAGCGGCCCCGCGTCCTCCCCAAAAGCGGGCTGTTCCTTTGGAACAGCCCGCTTTTAACTTGTCAAAAAAACAGTAGGTAAATGGCAAGCCGCCCCCCTGGTTCCTACGGAGCACCGTCCCCTGGCGAGGGTTATGCCAAAACCTTCCTTTGGAAGGTTTTGGCTACCCGCGCCTTTTTGCGTAAGGATTGCGGGTCCCGCGTCCCGCGGGGCCCGCCGCCTTTAAAACTTGATGCGCAGGGCCTAGCTTTTGCGCATCTGTCCGCTCCCGCGGGCAGGCGCTTTGCATGTATAGGCCCCGGGCCGGACGGCCCGGTTGGCTATTTTTTATAGATCGCCTACGGCAATTTATAAAAAATGCGGGCGAAACCTTTTTGGTGCAGTATTTGCCTTAAAACGACTTTTTTTGACAGCCCGCTTTTTCAGTTCGCTTCCCTCGTTCCCTGTAGTCTGCTTCAAAGCCGCGGACACGCCGGATTTTGTGCATACAGGATCGCTTTGGGGAAAACCGGAGGGCACGCCGGCGTTTGACCCTAAGCCTGTAGCCCCACGGCAGAGCCTATTCCCAGTCCTTCCAAGTTTCGGGACAGTAGCCCACAGTGGCCTTCCGGCCGTTGCGGACAATGGGGGTCCGAAAGAGGGCCGGATTCTCCAAAAGCTTGTCGATTTTATCCTGCTCATAGGCCAGATGCTCTACTAAGGCCGCGTCGGGATGCTTAGGGTCCACCAGGGCTTCCAGCCCCCCCGCCGCCGCGAGAATCGTCTCCAGCTCCCGGGGACGCATACCGTATTTGGGCAGGTCGATGCGCTGAAAGGGAATTTTCCGTTCCTTAAAATACCGCTCGGCCTTTTTGGTATCAAAGCATTTAGACTTTCCGTAGATTTGTATATTCATCTTTTCCGCTCCTTATCTGTTTTCTGCTTTCAGTATACAGGAAAGGCAAGAATTTGTAAAACGGCTTTCCAAGTCTCAGCGGGGTATGCTATAATTGCGGCGTTGCAGTCCTTATACCGGTTGATCGTCTCACACGCTCGGCCGCGCGTCCCGACCCGCGATACGGCCTGCGACCGAAAGCATGAGCGTTGGCAGGAGACTGTTCAAAGGCCGGACCGGCACGACAGATAGAGGTCAAACCGGGAGCCGGTCTCTTTCCGGACCAAAACATCAGGGCTGCTGGACATACCATATGTAACATACTGAAAGCGGCGCGGTTACCAGCGTCAATATAAGGAGGAAGCGGATATGTGCGCTTTTCAAAAAAACACCGGCGTTTTTCCCAGCGCCAACGGGACAGATCAAATTACCTATTACGTTTACCGGCCCCAAGGGGAGCCCAAGGCGATTGTGCAGCTTTCCCATGGCATGTGCGAATATATTGAGCGGTACGAGCCCTTTATCGAGTATCTGACCGGTCACGGCTATCTGGTCTGCGGAAACGACCATTTGGGTCACGGCCAATCGGCGGGGAGGGCGCTGGGTTACTTCGCCGATCGAAAAGGCTACGCCTATCCGCCCCGGGACCTCTACCAACTCACCCTGCTGATGCGGGAAACCTACCCGTCTCTCCCCTACTTTCTGCTGGGGCACAGCATGGGCTCCTTTGTCGCCCGGGAATATTTGTATTATCATGGAGAGCTGCTGGCCGGCGCGGTCATCAGCGGCACCAGCGGCCGGCAGCCCGCCTACCCGGCGGGAATCCTGCTCTCCCGGCTCATCGCCCTGCTTCGGGGAAAAACCTATCGCAGCGTCTTTTTGGACCGGATGGCCTTTGGAAGCTACAACAAACGGTTCGGCGGCAAATACGGGGACTCCCACTGGCTGACCCGGGATCAGGCCGAGGTAGACGCTTATCGGAACAACCCCTTATGCAATTTTATTTTCACCGCCGAGGGCATGAACGCCCTGTTTCATTTGGTAGGCCGCTGCAACCGGGCCAGCCGGTTTCAAAAGCTGCCCAAAGCTCTGCCCGTCCTCTTTGTCAGCGGGGATATGGACCCGGTGGGCCAGTATGGCGCGGGACCCCGACAGGCGGCCCGGCGTATGCGGGCGGCGGGCCTGACCGACGTGACCCTGCGCCTCTACCCCGGCGGGCGGCATGAATGCATCAACGAGCAGAACAAGCAGGAGGTTTGGGCGGACATTCTGGCCTGGCTGGACGGGCATGTCGCGCAAGGAAAAGACGGTAAACATTCCGCCGAATAGGCAAACCGTCCCGGTTCCCCCTATATGGAAACCGGGACGGTTTTCGTCTGTCGAAAAACCGTTAGACAAATAGCAAAATACGCCCTTCTCCCCCGTGTTCCTGCGGAACATCGGGAAATCCCCGGCAAGGGTTACGCTAAAACCTTTCAAAGGGAGGTTTGGGCTGCCATACGCCTTACGTTTCTAAGGATTTCGCGTCCTGCAGGACACAGGACCCCGCCTTAGAGGAAAGGCGGGCGAAAACTTTTTGTACAGGATTTTCCTTTTAACAACTTTTTTAACAGCCTGAAACCGCCCCGGCTCCCCCCTATATGGGAGCCGGGGCGGTTTTCTTTGCGGTATCGCCCGCGCGGGCCGTCAGGCCTGTCTTGCCAAAACCTTACAGATTTCCATTACGTCCCCGATGGCGATATCGTCGCTGCCGGTCATATCGCCCGCCAGCTTTTCGTCTGCTGTGGGCGCTCTGCCGGCCGACTTGCGGGCCAGAACCTTACAGGCCTCCATCACGTCCTGGATGGTAACCTGACCGTCGCCGTTCAGGTCGCCCAGCGGCCGCACCGGCAGGGTCAAGCTGCCGCTGACGCTGGGGTCGGCTGCCGGCGTCGCCGTCAGGGTCAGCACCCGGGCCGTCTCGCCGGCCGCCAGGGTCAGGGTCCCGTCGGCGCCGACCGACGTGCCTTCCCCGCCGCCGGTCACGCTCCAGACAACCGTCTGATCGACTCCCTCGCTTCCCGTAACCCGGGCGGTCAGCCGCACCGATTTGCCGGGCACGGCGAAGGCGCTGCCGGCCGTCACTGTTACGGTCTCCACCGTCTGGCCGTCGGGGGTTAAGGAGAAGGCGTAGCTGCCGGAAGCCAGACGGTAAACCGCCTTGCCGTTTTGATAGCCCACATAGGTCACCCCGTCGGCCTCGGCCGCCGGCCTGCCGCCCTCGTAAAGGGCGGTATTTTTCTCCACCGGCAGGCTGAGGGTAGCCGTGGTATTGGCCGGGACGGTGGCCTTGTAGGTGAGCAGCTTGCCGTTTTCATCAGCCGTCCAGGCGCTGTCGATTTGACCGTAGATGGAGCCGTAGGAGGCGGTTACGGCCGTCATACGCTCCTGGTCTTCCGGGATGTCGGCCGCCGCCCGCTGGTCCAGGGTGGGCTGGAGGATGATATGCTTGAAGCCGGGCTGGGCGGGATCTGCCTCGATGCCGCCCATATACCGGTACATCCACTCCCCTACCGCGCCGTAGGCGTAGTGGTTGAAGGAGTTCATGCCGGGGTCCTTAAAGCCCTTCTCAATGGTGTAGCTGTCCCAGTTTTCCCAGATGGTGGTAGCGCCCTGGTCCACGCTGTACAGCCAAGAGGGAGCATTCCGCTGCAAAAGAAGGGTATAGGCCATATCGTCGGCCCCCACGTCGCTTAGGGTCTGGTTTAAAATAGAGGTGCCGATAAAGCCGGTGGACAGGCGGTTGCCGTTGTTCTTAATCTTTTGGAGCAGGATTTCCAGAGCCGCGTCCCGCTGGCTTGCAGTCTCGAAAAGATCCAGCTTGAGGGCCAGCAGGT
The DNA here is from genome assembly GCA_022791355.1 of Clostridiales bacterium. Lineage (GTDB taxonomy): Bacteria > Bacillota > Clostridia > Oscillospirales > Acutalibacteraceae > Howiella. The sequence continues at coordinate 3,864 of JAAVYX010000077.1, forward strand.
AGGTGGTCTGGCTGTTTACCTTCAGGGAGCCGTCGGCGTTTACATAGCGGGTATTGAATTCCTTCTTGATGTTGTTATACAGGGTAAGGTAGCTCCTCTGCTTCCCGGTATCGCCGATAGCCTCGGCCATTTCGGACATAAGCTTGGCCGCATAGGCGTAATAGGTCACCGAAATATACCGCTTGACCGCGTCGTCGTTGAGTTCGGGGGAAACCCAGTCTCCTGACGCCGCGCCGCCGCCGTTATACTGCCACTGGTCGTCGCCCCTGGTGGCCATATAGTCCATAAAGGTCTCCATGGAGGCGAAATGATCCCGGATGAGCTGGACGTCGCCGTACATGAGGTAAACATTGTATGGGACGATAATGCCGGCCTCGGCCCATCCGCCGTTGCCGCCGCCCACGATATGGGTGTTGGGGGCGATATCGGGATAGGCCCCCTTGAGGTTGCCCGCCTCGGAGCCAAATTGAGAGTCCCGCATATCCTGGAGCCATTTGCGGTAGAAGCCGGCTACGTCGGCGCTGTAGGTGGCCGTGCGGGAGAAAATGTGGGTGTCGGCCGTCCAGCCCAGCCGCTCGTTGCGCTGGGGGCAGTCGGTGGCCGTACTCAAGAAGTTGTCCCGCATACCCCACAGGATGTTGCTGTAAAGCTGGTTGACCGCCGGGTCGCTGGTTACAAGAGAGCTGCTTTCCTCGTTGGCGTTGCCCACCACGACACCGTCCATATCCAGAATCTCGATATCGGCGGCGGCGGTCACCTGGATATAGCGGAAGCCGTAGAAGGTGAAGCGGGGGTTGTAGGTCTCGCCCGCCGCGTCCCCCTTCATAATATACTGGCCGGCGGCCTTGGCCTCCAGGTAGTTTGCGTTGTAGACGCTGCCCTTGGGGCCGTCGTTTTTGCGCAGCGTATCGCCCGAATCATTCAGCATCTCGCCGAATCGGATGTTGACCGCCGTGCCGGCCTTGCCCTTGACGGTAAACTTCTCCCAGCCGGCGATGTTCTGTCCCAGGTCAAAGATGGCCGTCTCGCCCTTTTGCAGCGTAAAGGGCAGGGCGGGATTCTGCACATGGTCGATCTCGCCGTATTCCGTACCGTTATCCTTTACTCCCTGATAGGTAGTCACGCTGACCGGTTTCCTGGAAAGCCGGGGCCGGGCCTGGACCCGGGAGCCGATAGCGGCTATGACCTTACCCTTGAAATCGGTTTTTTCCTTGGCCGAAATCCAGCCCTCGGCCTTGTAGCCGGCCTGGGACCAGGTCTCAATGCCATCCCTGCGGGCGTCGTAGGTCTCGCCGTTGTAGATATCGGCGTAGGTTACGGCCCCGTCCCGGCTGGTCTGCCAGGAGGTATCGGTAATCACGGTATCCTTGCTGCCGTCGGTATAGGTCATATCCAGCTTAATCCGCAGGCCGTTGGGCTGGCTGGAATAAAAGGTATGGCCCCGCACGGCGATAACGCCGTTGTACCAGCCCGAGGCCACCTCGGCCCCGATGGCGTTTGCGCCCTGCCTTACAAGATCGGTAACGTCGTAGGTCAGGTAGAATACGGTATCGTCGTAATCGGTCCAGCCGGGCTTGAGCTCGTCGTAAACCATGCCGCTTTCGGTGGGCGTGCCCACCCGCCGGCCGTTGATGTAGAGGTCGGACACGCCCAGGGCGCTGTAGTAGACCCGGGCCGACGCAATCTCCTTTTGGGCGGTAAAATCCTTGCGGAAGGCGGTGGCGGCCGAATCGGCCATGCGGGACTCAAAAATCTTAGTTTCGCTGGAGGTGGTAAAGAGCAGCTTGGCGTCTCCGTCCACCTCCACGATCTTACCCCCGTCAAAGGGGTTGACGCCGTCGTCAAAGCCGGCGTCTATCACTGCGACGGGTTCCCCGCTTTTGGAGCTGACGGCCTTTACATTGTCGAACCGGGCGTCCTCGTTGAAGAACCGGAAGCCGTAGTAGCCCTCGCAGAGATTGCCGGTGGTATCCTTGTAGGTATCCACCGTTACGCCGTCGATGGCCGTGGTCACGGTCTCGCCCTCTACCGTAATGACAATATGATGCTCCTCGTTAAAAAGAGCCTCCTTGGTAAACTGGGCGGGCAGGGTGATATCCTTAACCCCGGTGGCGCTTCCGTTTACGAAGATGTGCCGGCGCAGATAAGGGTGGGACGCATTGTTGGTGTTGATCGCCCACATGAAGAAGTTGTTCAGGTCCTTGGCCGCGAAGGAGAGGCCCATATTGTCCCGGATGATCTGGAAGTCGGCCTCGTACACATAGTGCAGGCCGCCGTCCTCGGGGGCGGACTCCTTCTTCTGGAAAACGAAGATCTCCGAATCTCCGGTTACCAGCAGCTTGCCGTTCCCGTCCACATCCACAATTTGGCCGCCGGCAAAGGGATTGTCCCCTCCTTCAAAGCCGGTTTCGAACAGAACGGTTTCCTTCCCCTCCGCGGTATAGGCGGCCCGCACGTTGTCGAACCGGCCGGTTTCGTTGTGGATACGGAAGCCGAATTCTCCCAGGATCAGGGTTCCGGTGGTATCCGCATAGGTATCCACCACCGTATCGTCGATGGAGGTTGTCACCGTGTTTCCGGTCCTGGCGACGACAATCCGATGCTCGCTGTTCGTCAGCGCGTCCTTGGTAAGGGCGGGGGGCAGGGGAACGTCGCTGGTCACAACGTAATTGCCGTTTACCTTGACATGCCGCCGCAGATACGGATGATCCGCGCCGTTGGTATTGACGGCCCACATAAAGTAGTTGTTGGGGTCGGCCGCCGAGAAGAGCAGGGAAAAATTATCCCGGATGATCTGGAAGTCGGCGGCGTAGGTGTAGTCGGCTCCCTTGTCCGGCTGCCCGGCGGGGACCTCCTCTGTCGAGTGCTTGAGCCAGAGAGCGTCCGACCAGTCGGCCGGGTCATACAGGCCGGTTTCAAACCGGGCGGTCTCCGACTGGGTCTGGCCGCCCTGGTTGTCCCACACCTTTACGGTCCAATAGTATACGGTTTGGGACTGAAGCGTCTCGCCGGCGTAGGCGATATTGGCCGACCGGCCGTCGGCCACCTTGCCGGAATCCCAGACCGCGGCGCCGCCGGGCGCGTCCTTTTTAACGACCAGCTGATAATGGGTCTGTTCCACGCCCCGCTTTTCGGCCTGCATTTCCCAGCTGAAAACAGGGGCGGTCGTATCGATTCCCAGCGGGGCGGTCTGATAGTCGGTGCGGGGATTGACGATTTTCATCCCCGTATCGGCCGCCAGCACCGCCGGGGAACCCGCGCCCACGCCCAGCAGTAAGGCGGCGGACAGCAGGCAGGACAGCAGGCGCAATAGGTTTTTACGCATGTGGGTCATCTCCTTTTTTTTGATTTGCTAAACTTACGTTCTTTTGGTGGCGTTGGATATTTCGCGCCAGATTTTTTGTTGGGTTAGACGCGAGGTTTCGCGCCAGATTTACTTTTCTTATTTCTCCAAAACCGGGCCGCAGGGCGCGGTCCCTTCTATTGTCACGCGGAAGATGAAAGGGAACTAGAGTGTGTTTTAACGCTGGAGGAATGCCGGATTTATGCCAAGTGGCAGGCGGTTTCAAGGCGAAAACCGCAGGAAAGGCTATCGCCTTTCGATAATTTTCAACACAGAAAAGGCCTGTCAATAGGCATAAAGACGATTTTTCGGCGTATAAATCAGACTCTAAACCAAAAGCAGAGAAACTTCTGCTGAATCACCGCCGTATCAACCAAAAAACTACGTGCACGAAAAGTCAAACCGGTACTTCCCCGCTCCGCAGAAAAATCCCTTTTCCCCTTTCTCCAAATAGGCGGCGGGCGATCCCGCCGCGCCGGCCGGCAGGTAAATCTCAGCCGTCGTATTGGCCGGTACGATTACATCCAACCGCACCTTTCCATCCGCCTTTTCCCACCGGACCTCTATCCGGCCGCCGATTCCCTCATAGGACCCGGCCGCCCAGGTCAGGCAGTCCGGGATGACGGGGGCGATGCGAAAGGCCGAAAAGCCCCTGCCCTCCGGCGGCTGGGAGATACCCAGGATATGCCGGAAAAAGTATTCCCCCACCGAGCCGAAGGCGAAATGGTTGAAGGAGTTCATGCCCGGATTCTCAAAGCCCTTCTCCTTGGTCCAGCCGTTCCAGCGTTCCCAGACGGTGGTGGCCCCCACGGTGACGGGATAGAGCCAGGAGGGACATTCCCGCTGCATGAGCAGCCGTTCGGCCAGGTCGTGCCGGCCGATCTGTCCCAGGGCCATGAGCAGCCGGGGGGTGCCCAGAAAGCCGGTGGTCAAACGGTAGTTCTGCGCCTTGACCTCTTCGGCAAAGGCGGCCGACAGGGCCTCCAGCTTATCCGGCGGGACCAGGTCCATGGTCAGGGCCAGGGCAAAGCCGGTCAGACTGCTGTCCTTCACCCGGCCGTCGGGTAAAAGGTAGTTTTCCGAAAAGGCCGCCCTGGCCGCCGCGGCCTGACCGCCGTACTGTTCGGCCGCCTGCCGGTCCCCTACCGCATCGGCCATTTCGGCTATCAGGGATAAAATATAGGCGTAATAGGCCGAACCGATAACCTCCAGGGAGGCCCCGCCACCCATATGCAGCCAGTCCCCCAGTCCCACGCAGTCGGGACCCCGGGTGTGGTCGGGGTTGGCGGTAGCAATCAGATAGTCGGCAAACCGCTTCATGGCGGGCAGGTGAGCCTGGATATTGGCCGTATCCCCGTAGGTCTTATAGCAGAGGTAGGGACAGATGACCCCCGCCTCCCCCCAGCCGACCACCCCGCCGTTCATACCGAAATCGGGGGCGTGGTCCTTGAACCGGCCGTCGGGAAACTGGGAGTCGGCGCAGAGGTCGGTAAGCCACTTGTGCATAAAGGCCGCCAAGCCCCCGTTGTAAAGGGCGGTGGGCATGAAAAACTGCATGTCGCCGGTGTAGCCGCACCGCTCGTCCCGCTGGGGACAGTCGGTGGGAATCCCCATGGTGTTGCTCCGGTGGGACCACTGGATGTTCTGTTGGAGACGGGTGAGCAGCGGGTCGGAACAGGCGAATGCCCCCGCCCGCCGAAAGCCGGTATGAAAAACCTCGCCGGTGAAGTCTTCCAGGGAGGGCGCAGAGGTAAGCCCGGTCACCTCCGCATACCGGAAGCCCATGTAGGTAAAACGGGGGGCGTATTCCTCCTCCCCGCCCCGGCAGGTATACCGTATAACCTGCCGGTCGGCCCCGGGGGTAAATGCGCAGGTGACCAGATTATCCAGATAGAGCCGGCCGTCCTCCCGCAGCATCTCGTTGTGACGGATCGTAACTTGTGTCCCGGCCGGCTGGCGAAGTTCTGCCCGAAGTCTACCAGCCATACCCCCGGACTGGGCTGGGTCAAGGCTACCGGCCGCAGCCGCTGGGTCACCCGGATGGGTTCGCTTTTCTGGGACGAGAGCAGCAGCTTGTCTCCCCTGCCCCCTGTGGATACCGGCCGCCAGACCGAACCGTCGTCCAGACTGGGATAGGGAATCCGGGCGTCGAAGGTCTCCCCCTCGTATATACCGGCGAACCGGACGGGAATTTGGTTGGTAGCCCGCCAGCTTTGGTCGGTCAGGACGGTTTGCCGGCTGCCGTCGGCAAACTCGATTTCCAGCTGGCAGAAAAATTCGGGGTATTTGCCCCCGTAGATGTGGGGCCGGGGCGGCCACATCTGCCAGAGGCCGCAGTACCAGCCGTTGGAGAGGAAGGCCGCCAGCTGGTTTTTACCCCGGCGCAGCAGGCCGGTCACGTCGTAGGTCTGGTACTGGGCCCTTTTGAAGTAGCTGGTCCATTCAGGGGCCAGGATATTGTCCGAGGCCGGCCGGCCGTTGACCTCCAGGGTAAAGACCCCCAAAGCGCTGACGTAGGCGTAAGCTGCCCGGACCTCCTTTTCCAGTACCAGTCCTTTGGCCAGGCAGACCGGGGCGGCCAATTCCTTTTCCCCGACGCCCTGGTCGTAATAGATAAAGCCGGCTTTGCGGTCCTCCTGCTCCAAAAAGCCCACCGTAAAGAAGGCCGTTTCCGACCGGGCGGGCCGGTCATCCTCGTCGAAGCTGATACACTGCCAGTACGCCCGCTGGCCGAAGCGCAGGGGCCGGCCCTCATACCGGATCTGGCTGACGGCGGCCGACCGCACCTTGCCGCTGTCCCACAAATCGGGGCGGCCAGCCTCCAGCAGGGACGGGTCGGAGGCGGCCAGGATCCGGTAGGCCGTCTGCCGCTTGCCGTAGCCCTCGTCCGAAAGCAGCCAGGAGAAACGGGGTTGGGGCTGGTCCAGCCCCAGGGGCCGGGTCAAATACTCGGTGCGCATACGGTAGATTGTCAAAGCCCCTCCTCCCTTCCGATCCGGATACAAACAGGGCCTATCAGACCCGATTGCTGGGGACGGTTATACTTGGTGGGGATGGTGCGGTAGTGGTTATATAGGGTGTTGTACACCGTCACCGACAGGATGTTTTCCCCCGGTCGCAGGGCGGGGGTCAGGTCTATCTCAAAGGGCGGGGCGGCCAGGCAGCCTACAGCTTGGCCGTTTACCTCCACCCGGGCGGCCGACAGGACCTGGCCCAGACAGAGCAGCGCCCGCCGGCCGTTTTCCAGTGCCGGCAGGTTTACCGCCTTGGTATACTTAAGGCCGCCGGAATAGAAGGCAAGGCCGCCGGTCTCCCCCCAATCCCCCGTGCGGATCTCGCCGGTATCGCAGACGCAGTCAATAAAATCGGACAGAGCGGCGGCGTCATAGTAGCCCTTAGGAGAGGTAAGGGTCAGCTCCACGCGCTGGGGGCCGGGCTTGCAGGCGGGGTTTTGGACCTCGTACCGGCCCGGCCCCGTCTGTTTACAGACCGCTTCCCGGCCGTCGATACGGGCCGTAAGCCGCCCGGCGGCCCGCAGCAGCAGCTTGCGGCAGGCCGGCGGGGTCTCGAAGGAGACGCATCGCCGCTGCTCGCCCGGCTGGGGGCCGGCGAAGGGCAGGATATTGGGGTTTTGATACCACTGCATGGCCAGGGGAAGGGTTTGGGTGAAGGGCTGGGGCTTTTCCCGCAGGAAGACCAGATAGCCCCTCCCGGCCGACGGGTATCGGGCCAGCACCCGGTTGCGGCCCGCCCCCAGACGGACCTGCTCCCCGGCGGCCCGGCCGTTTACATAAACCTTATCCGGCCGCAGCCCGCCGGTCAATACCGCAGCCGTCTGCTCCCCTTCCGACCAGACCGCGCAGGCCATATAGTACACCCCGCCGGGCAGCTCCTCCTCGTAGCGGTACTGCTGGTGGCAGTCTGCCTGCCGGCCGAAGGTCAAAAACTGGTCGGTGATTTTACCCTTGAGGCCGTGCCAGCCCTGGTGGCCGGGATCGTCCTCCCGGCCGTAGCGCATGGAGAAGACATAGTCGGCAAAGGGGATACAGGGATGGCCGGGGTCAGCCAGGAGCTTTTGTTCCAGGGCCGCAAGGTCGGTCGCGGGAGGCACCGGGCCGGAAACCTTACAGTAAGGGGCGAAGCCGATGGTTCGCGCCTGCCCGTCGATTACCGGCCGCCGGATCTGGGGACCCAGCTTACCGGGGCTGGGGGGCTGGGCAAAATCCCCGTAGGTATTGTCTAAGGTAGGGACGATATCGCACTGCCAGACCTCTCCCAACGGCAGCTCCTGTTCGGTTATCATGCGGGTAAAGGGGGGCAGGTCGAGCTCTTCCCTGGCAAAGAGAATCGCCTGACAGCTCTGCCGTCCCAGGGGCAGGCGCAGCCGAATCCCTTCCCCGTCCGGCTGGCCGTCGGGCAGGCGGCCGGCCCTTCCGGTCATGGGGTCCAGCAGGACTGGAAAGCCCTTGGCCCGGAAAAAACAGGCAGTGTTTTCGGGCAGGCCGTAGAGAAAGTAAAGATCGCCCAGGGAGGTTTCCCGGTGCTGGAAAAAGGGCTGGCCGGACGGGTCCAGCGGGTCTAACGTATCCGGCGGGTCCGGCGAGTCCAGCGGGTCCGGCGAGTCCAAAATCCGGAAGTCCCGGACAAAGGCCTTATCCAGCGCGGCCAGCACCGCCTGGGGGGACGGGAGAGTATGCCCCGCGAACAGGCCGTCGGCCAGCTCGTTTAAGACCGGGTCCTCCCGGCCGGCCCGCTCGGAAGCCTCCGGCCGGCTGCCCAGACAGAGGCAGACGCCCCCCGCCGCCGCAAATTCCCGCAGCTTCAAAAGGTTCTGATAGCGGATGGTCCGCATGGAGGGGACCACCACCGCCCGGTAGAAACGGCCGCCCACCCAAAGTCTGTCCTCCCGGACCTCGGCCCGGTTTAAGGACTGGAAATCCATATAGTCGAAGTCTACGCCCTGGCTGTAAAGATACCTTCCCAGTCCGAAGGCGGCCTCCACCGCCTCCTCGCCGTCAAGGCCCCCCTCCACGGCGGCCACGGGGTAGAGAAGGGCTACGTCGCAGCGGTGTAGGCCCCGGGTGTTGAGATAGGCCATCCGCTTGACGGCGGCCGTCACCGGCTTCATCCCCTGCCAATAGGGCATACGGAAATGGTTGCAAGGGGGCGCCCACTCCCAAAAGCCGCCGTAGGTGGTGTAGTACAGGCCGTGGAGGGAGAGCAAATTATGGCCCATGGCGAAGTTGCGGCAGACCGCGTCCAGCACCTGGGCGGCGCTGGTCCCCCAGCCCGAGCCGTAGAAGCCCTCCAGCCAGGTGCGGGGCCGGTTGTAGAGGTGGGAAATGGAGCTGGCAACCTTATTTTTCACCAGGTCGGACGCAAGCCCCGGCTGGTCGCAGCCCGGACCCTGGTTGTACTTCTGGGTGCGGAAATAGTCCCCGAACTCGGTGACGTCGTAGCCCCGGCCGCCGTGGTCGCAGCCGTAGGTCATGCCCCGGTCCTCATGCCACTGGTAGATGGGGGCGAAATAGTTTTCCTCCTCTAAGGATACGATAAGGTCGTAGTAGTCCAGCCGGACCTTCTGGGTGATCGGTCCGATATCCGCGAATATCCCGTAGAGCAGCGGCAGGATATCGTAGCCCTTGCGGGCCTGGAAGAGGACGGGAAAGGCCCGGTTCCAGAGGTTGCCCTGCACCCCGAAGGTCAGCTCGTCGGAAAAGAAGAAGTTGAGGGCCTTGCCGCTCTTCCCGGGATTGCGGTCCTCAAACCGCTGGAAAAAGTGTTCGACGACCGCCTGCCCCGCGCCGGGATGCATGGGATCGAGGGAGTAGGCCTCCACGCGGCAGGCGATATCGGCCAGCCGCCAGGCCCTCTCCCCCGCCTGAAAGGGCTCCCCCGTCTTTAAGGGGACGGCCTGCCCGGCCGCGGGCAAGCCCGCCTCCAGGGGATAGGCGTAGAGGCAGACCCGCCCAGGGTCGGGAGCGGGGCAGAAGGTCTCGCCGGGGGCCAAATCGGCCGTTTTACAGGAAAGCGTGCCGCCCCGCAGCTCGGGTTTTTCCTCCAGGATTTCATCGGTATAGTATCCCTGTCCCGGCGCGCCCAGGGTGTAGTCGCTGACCGAAACCGAGATCCTCCGCTTTTCGGCCTCCTCCATAAACCAGCCGAACAGGGCCCACCAGTCCTCCGTAAACTGTTTGGGGTCGCTTTCATAGGGCTGGCCGTAGATTCTGCCTCCCTCGTCCCGATGGCAGTAGTTGATTTGCAGACCGCAGATATCCATGCCCGCCAGCTGCTCCAGCTGCCAGAGCAGCCGGTCCTTCTCCAGCTTATCCCCCACCCACCAGTAAAAGGACACGATGCCGTACCGGTCGGGCGGATGGCAAAATTCCTGCAAAGATAAAGTATCGTCCAACATATATACCCTGCTCCTCTGTTTTCTTGGCGTATTCTACTATAATAATAAAAGAAAAAAGCGAAAGCCGCATGGGGCGTTTCGCTTTTTTCGGTGTGGTCAATTTTATTCTGTTTTATACTGCCGCCGATAGTCGCCGGGGGTAAGGCCGGTGTACTGCTTGAAAATCTTATAGAAAAACTTGGTATCGGCATAGCCTACGTTCATGGCGATTTGGATGGCCGGCAGGGCCGTGGTCCGCAGCAGCTCGGCGGCCGCCTCCATCCGGATGTTTTGCAGCATACGCAGCGGGGTAGTGCCGGTCTCCTCCTTGAAAATCTTGTTGAAGTAGCTGACGCTCACATAGGAACGCTCGGCCAGCTGTTCGCAGGTGATGGGATTGTCGAACCCGGCCCGCATGAAGGAAAGGGCGTTCTGCACCACCAGATTCCGCAGCACCGGCGCGTCCTGAGACTGGCTGTCGTCCTCCTGATACAGGCGGAAGGAGAGGATAAGCAGCTTGACCAGGTCGGATTTCAGAATCTGCTTATAGCCCTTGCCCTTCCTACAGTATTCGGCGTACATGTCCTCCAGCAGAGTGCGGACGGGATGGGATTTGACGCCGGTAAACTTTAAGAAGGCGCGGGGATTTTCGTCCTTGTAAAAGGAGTGGAAAAGATACCGATAAGCCACATCCAGAAAGTCCCCTCCCGAGCGGATGGACTGGTCGATAGCGAAGGGCTTGAAGATCAGATTATACATGACGATAGGCGCGCCCCCCTCGGCCCGGTACTCATGGAGGACGCTTTCGTTGAAGATAAAAAAGTCCCCCTTTTGGATAAAGTCCCGCTGGCCGCCGACGATGTGATGTCCCTTACCGGAAACCACATAGGCGAACTCGATAAAGTCATGGGCGTGCAGGCCGCAGTGGCCCTCGGTAACCGTTTTCAGCAGGGATATTTCGTCGTCGGTCTGCATAAACGCGGCGGCCTTCAGGGTTTCGTAGCCCAAGGGGGTCAGCCTCCTTTCTACAAAAACAGGGGGTAAAAGGTTTTTGTGTTTCTTATGTTTATTGGGCAGGGGAGAATTTTCGCAGCTCGTTTCTTTATTTTAGATTGGAATAGAGGTTTCGCGCCAGATATCTTTTATTATTTAGGTGAGAAAGAGGTATCGCGCTAGGTTTGCTTTTCGGATTACTCCAAAAGTTAATCTAATAGCGCCTGGCGTCCCGGCGCTAAGGCGCCTCTAGCCCCAATCTTTTGCCCCGCGACAAAAGATTGGGGCGAAAAACGCAAGCGCCCGCGGCCACCTCCAGGGCTGCGCCGCTGACGCCACCTACGGGACCGCGTCCCTCCGATTGCTTCCGGTTGCCTCCCGCCGGCACTTATCTGAGCTTCGGCTGGCTACGTTTCACTTATCTGCCGGTAGCAAAAGGGAAACGTTCGCTTTTTATCCGTAGACGATAACATATGAAAAAGGTCCTAAATATATTCTAATTGGATTTTTACGTTTTTCCTTTTTCCATTTTTGATACTTTCTTTGATTTATACAATAAACGTAGATTTGTCGATTTGTTATAGACAAAGCATATCACCAAAATGAACGCCTTTCAACCTTTATTCTATAGTCAATAAACATCTGAACTGCTTTTTGATTCCATTACAGTCGTTCATAACGCAAGCGCCGCCTGCGATGGATAAAGCTTTAAGCTGCGGACAGGAAGGTTAAAAGGGACCATTTAGGCCCTGTCTTGTAAAATTCCATAAGCTGTGGTACAATAACCATAAATTACATAGGGCCGGCCTGGCTCTTTTTTCTTTTAAACTGCGCGGAGGGAGTCTTTTCCCTCTTTCAATCATGCGGGCCGAATCGGTCCGGCGGAGTGATGAACGAGGCATGAAGCTGCTGATTAAATTCCGGAAAAGTATTATGCTTTTCTGCAAGCTGGTTTTGGTTGTCGCTGTGGTTTTCGCCTTTATCGGCTGTTGGCAGAGCCACTATGAGGAAGCGGTTTACGAATACAGGGGCAACTATCTGGTGATTTTCGCTTACGCCGTCCTGTTTTTCGTCTTTGCCCATCTTTACAGCGCCTTTAAAATCGGCGCGGTGCGTATTCACGAGGCTATATACAGTATGTTCCTGTCCCTGGCGCTGACCAATTTTATCATGTATATGGTGCTCTGTCTGATCGCCCGGCAGCTGCTGCCGCCCGGTCCCCTGGTTTTTACGACCGCGCTGCAAGTCGCTTTGACCGTGGCGGGCGTGTTGGCCGCCAACTCGATTTATTTCAGTCTTTACCGGGTTCGGCGTATTCTGGCCATCTTCGGCACCGAAATGGCCGACTGGGATATTATCCAGAAAATGTGCAGAATTAAGGAACGGTATGTGATTGACAAGGGCGTATCCATTAATCAGGGGATGGACGCGGTCAAGGCGGCCATCGACAAATACGAGGCCGTGCTCATCGGGGATTTGGAAAAATCCGAAAAAAACGAGGTGCTGCGGTATACCTACGCCACCCGCAAGCGCATCTACCTGCTTCCCTCAGTAAACGACATCATTATCAACAACTGCTATCAGAGCCATATTTTTGATACCCCGGTGCTCATCTGCCGCAACGGCGGCCTGTCCACCGAGCAGCAGCTGGTCAAGCGGGCCATGGATATTATAATCTCCCTCTTCCTTCTGCTGGCGGCCAGTCCGCTTATGCTTGTCAGCGCCCTTTTGATTAAGCTTTGCGACGGCGGTCCGGTTTTTTACACCCAGAATCGGGTGACCCAAAACGGCCGGATTTTCAATATTTATAAGTTTCGTTCCATGGTGGTGGACGCGGATAAAAAGGGCGCGGCCCGGACGATGCAGGGAGATAAGCGGATTACGCGGGTGGGCAGGATTCTACGCCCCGCCCGTATAGACGAGCTGCCCCAGCTTTTCAACGTCCTCAAGGGGGATATGTCCTTGGTCGGCCCCCGGCCGGAGCGGACCGAAAACGTACATGCCTATACCGAGGGGTATCCTGAATTCAATCTGCGCCACCGGGTTAAGGCCGGCCTTACCGGCTATGCGCAGATATACGGGAAGTACAATACCAGTCCGCTGGACAAGCTGAACATGGATTTGATCTATATCGAAGGATACTCGGTGCTTTTAGATGTAAAGCTGCTGATTATGACCTTAAAAATCCTTTTTATGCGGGAAAGCAGCGAGGCCTTTGCGCCTGCGCCGCCCTCCCGTCCGGCCCGAGACCTTTCCCCTGCGCGGGAAGAGGATGCGCCGGGACGCGCCGAGGGTTAAGCCCGCTGACAATTTTTCCGCCGGGATTTGGCGGCGCTGGCAGGGGCCTTACCAAAAGACGTTATTCTACCTTGGGGGGAATTTATACGCCCTGTCCCGTCCGGCCCGCACGCACGGACAGTCCGTACGGAACTAGAAGGGAACTAGAAGGGAACTAGAAGGAAACTAGAAGGAAACTAGAAGGAAACTAGAAGGAAACTAGCCGCGAATCGGCTTTGACGGGCGAAAGCCGTCCGCCTGACAGAGCGGCCGCCAGTTGCAGGCTGCGAGGCCGGCAACCAAGAAAAGGCGACTTTCGGTAATTTTTCTCTTGGAATTATATCTTGGAAGCAGAACGTTTAAAAAAACAAGGCCTGCGAGGAAAAAGGATTCCTCGCAGGCCTTGTTTTCTTTCTGTCGTCCATGCTTTGGCGCAGCGCGTCCGCCGCGCACAGCCAAACCGCCCCCAGGCCTTATCCCAAGCCATATGGATGGAGGCGTTACAGCTCGACCCGCTGGGGCATACCGCCCATTTGAAGGGACCGGTCCGCCAGGTAAATGCAGAGATGGCCGGGGATGGAGTCAAACAGAGAGGTGCAGGAAACGCTGGGCTGTTCCCCGCGAACATAGGAGATAAAATCCATCGCCAGCCCTCGGTCGCCGCCACCGTGACTGTCCCGTTCCTTGAGCTCGACCGTCTCCACGGTTTTCTCATCCGTGGCGGTGGGATGAATTTTGGCCACATAAAACTTGCCTTCCTCCAGGCTGCCGTAAATCTCCCCCTTGGTGCCGGTGATATGGATTCTGCGCAGAGAGGAGGCCGTGCCGCCCACAAGGTTATGGACGCCCGTCGCGCCGCTTGCAAACTGTACCAGAACCGACTGATGGTCTACCACGTCGTTGTCGCATTTATAGATGCACCTTCCGTAAGGACTGTCCCCCTTTAACAGGTTGATTCGGTCCTTCTGGGTGGGATTCTCAATATGCTCCAGCCGGTCCCAGACATAGAAAGCCCAACGCGCAGGCTGGTCCAGATACAGCCGTTTGGCCGAATACCGGCAGGTATCGACCAGCGGACAGTCCGCAAGACAGCGCTCGCCCGCGTTTTCAGGGGCGTTTTCGGGCTTGAACTGGAATTTGCCGCCCAGGCTGGAGACCACCGCGGGCCGGGTTTCGCTCATCAGCCACATCATGATATCCAGGTCGTGACAGCATTTGGCCAGCAGCATGGAGGTTTTGCACCGGCCGCTGTTGGCCCATTTTCCCCGGACGTAGGCGGTGGAAAGGTGATGGTAGCTGACATGCTCCTGGGTTTGTATATGGATGATATCGCCGATTTCTCCCTTTAGAATACGCTCCTTGATACCCTGGTAAAAGGACGAATAACGCAGCACATGGCAGATCATGACCTTGTTGCCGTGCGCCCTTACGCATTCCACAAGCCGGTGCATTTCGGCCTGGTTTACGGCAAAGGGCTTTTCCAGAAGCATGTCATAGCCCAGCTCCAAAAGGGGCAGGGAGGTTTCCACGTGCTGCCAGTCCATGGTCCCGTTGATAACCGCGTCGGCCAGTCTGCCGCGCTTAGCCAATTCCAAGGCGTCCGCAAAGCGGTTTTCCTGTGGAAAGCCGTACCTCTGCATGACCGCTTGCCGCCGTACGGGGTTTGGATCGGCCACGCCTACGATTTGCAGGAGCTCCGGATTGGTAAGAGCCAGGTCGGCATAGAGCATGGCGCGATGGCCCGCGCCCACGATGACGGCGGTAACAGGTTTGGACATGACCTATCCACTCCTCAAGTCTGATATGTTTCCCGCCCGAACCGGGCCGGCCCAGGCTGGTTTTGTTTTTGTGCATAATTATGGATAAATGACTGTTTATGGGTATTTTACCACGGGCGCGTAGGCTTGTAAAGCTGCATTTTACAGAAAAGCGTATGAGCGGCCGCCTGTTTGGCATGGTTCGCCGGCGGACAGCGGCCGACGCATCGTATATTTAGGATTTGTTCATGAAATGTTTACGCTGATTCGGTTGTAACCTGCGGGAAAAACGATTATAATAATACGAATTTTTGCGATGTAACCTGAAGGAAAGAAGGAAGGCTATGCTTTCGAAATACAGCGTAAGACGGCCCTTTACCGTAGTGGTGGCGGTCATTATTGTCCTGATTTTAGGCGTGGTGTCCTACACCCATATGGGGGTGGATCTCATCCCCAACATGAATATGCCCTACGCCCTGGTCACCACGGCCTACGCCGGGGCCTCTCCCGAGGAGGTGGAAAGCGCGATTGTAGAGCCGGTGGAGCAGTCCATGGCCTCTATCAGCAATGTGAAATCCATCCAGTCGATTGCGGCTGAGAACTACGGCATGGTTATCCTGGAATTTAACCAGAGCGCCAATATGGACACTGCTCTCATCGAGATGCGGGAAAGCCTCAGTATGATAGAATCCGGCTTTCCGAGCGGGGCGGGCTCGCCCATCATTGTGAAGATGAATCCGGACATGCTGCCGATTATCCAGCTTACGGTTTCCAAAGAGGGGATGGACCGGCAGGAGATATCGGCCTACATAGAAAATGAGGTTATGCCCGAGCTGGACAGTATCCCCGGCGTAGCCTCGGCCAGCGCCACCGGCCTGCTGACCAATATGGTGCAGATCGAGCTGTCGGACGAGAAGATCGCCGCTCTCAACGACCGTCTGTCGGCCTACTATACCGAGCAGGTGGAAACGGCCTCCGCCGAGGGCAAAAAGCAGGTGGAGGCCGCCGGCGCGGCGGCGGCCGAGCTGACCGCCGCCTATTACAAGGCTCAGGCCGAAGCGGCGTCGCTGGAAAAGCAGCTGGAGACGGCCAGCCTGGAGGCCATGGTCAAGGCCGCGGCGGAAGGCCTGTCCCAAAGGCTGCAGGGCCTGGAAGGGGCCGGGACCGGCCGGCTGGAGGGGATACTGTCCGGCTTGGACGGCGACCGGCTGCAAAATCTTACGCCCGAGGAGCTGGCCGCTCTGCTGGCGCAGGCGGGTCTTACGCCCGCCGGCAGTCCGTCGGGCCCTTCTCAAGTCCCCGGCGGCAGCACCCATGAACCCAGTACGGCGGCCCAGCCGGCCCTGCCCGGCGGTTTTGAGCTGCCCTCCGGCGTATCCTTGCCCGCCGGGATCTCTATCCCCGAAGGCGTATCCATTCCCGATGGGGTTTCCCTCCCCGGCGGCGTATCCATCCCGGACGGGGTCTCCTTTCCTTCTGATCTTTCCATTCCCTCCGGGTTGATCCCCGGGGACGGATCCCTGCCCGCCGACCTTTCCCGGCCCCAGGGCGGGGGGATCGATCAGGCCCAATGGGAGCAGACCTTGCAGGCCGTGTTGGAGGAGGCCCAGGCGGCCGCCTCGTCGGACGGGGAGGTGCAGCGGTTGGCCGGGGAATACGCCGCCGCTAAGGCAAAGGAAATCGCCCTGTCCGAGCAGGCCTCGGCGGCCAAGACCACCGCCATGATTACGGCGGCCGCCCTGTCGGGAGCCGCGCTTCCCGCCTTCACCGGCCTGCCGGTTACCAAGGAAACGGTAGGCCAGCTCATCGCCGCCCAGAACATGGATATGCCCAGCGGCAGCGTTTCGGTAAACGGGGTCAGCTACCTTGTGCGCACGGGGGAGAAGATCAAGGATTACGCCGAGCTGGAGGGTCTGCCCCTCATGGAGCTGCCCGGGGTGGGCCGGGTCTATTTAAAGGACGTGGCCGAGCTGGTCAAAACCGACGACGGGGCCAGTATGTACGGCAAGGTCAACGGGCGGGATGCTGTCATCCTTTCCCTTCAGAAGCAGCCCGACTATTCCACCGCCGACGTATCCACCAGCGTGCAGGAGCGGCTGGAGCAGTTAGCGGCCGAGCAGGAAGGGTTTACCTACACCGTCCTCATGGACCAGGGCGAATACGTACATATGATGATCGACACCATCATCAAAAACCTGCTCATCGGCGGCCTGCTGGCTATCCTTATCCTTTTTGTCTTCTTAAAAAGCGTCAAGCCCACCGTCATCGTGGGGCTTTCCATCGTCATCAGCGTGATCACCGCCTTTGTCTGTATGTATTTCGCCGGCATCAATCTGAATATCATCTCCATGTCCGGCCTGGCCCTGAGCGTGGGCATGCTGGTGGATAACTCCATCGTGGTCATCGAAAATATCTTCCGTATGCGGGGGCTGGGTAAGGACGTCAAGGCCGCGGCGGTGGAGGGAGCCGGTCAGATGGCCGGGGCCATTACCGCTTCCACCATCACCACCATCGTGGTTTTCGTCCCCATCTTTTTCACCGAGGGCATCACCCGCCAGCTCTTTACCGATATGGCCCTGACCGTGGCCTTTTCCCTGCTGGCAAGCCTCTTGGTCGCCCTGACCCTGGTGCCGGCCGCGGCGGCGGGGATTATGAAAAAGGAGATCACCGTCCGCAACAAGACCTTTGAAAAGATGACCGAGGGCTATGTAAGGCTTCTGGACCTGTCTCTGCGGCACAAGTGGGCGGCGCTGGCGCTGGTAATCGTCCTCTTCGCGGGCAGCCTGGCTGCCGCCGCGAACAGCGGCAGCGAGCTCTTCCCCGCCGGGGATACCGGCAGCATCACCGTCTCGGTGGACCTGCCCGACGACTATACCCGCCAGCAGACCACGGCGGCCCTGGATCAGTTATCCGACGCGCTGCTCTCCATCGAGGATATCGAAACGGTGGGCCTTATGAACCAGGAGGGCGGCGGCATGATGATGGGAGGCGGCACGTCGGCCTACGTGGCCCTGAAGGAGAAACGCTCCCGTTCCACCGACGAGGTTGTGGATATCATCCGGCAGAAAACCGCCGGGTTCGACTTTACGGTATCGGCCGGCTCCTCGGGGGCCGATCTGTCGGCCCTGACCGGCGGCCAGATCGTGGTCGACGTTTACGGCCGGGAGCTGGACGATCTGCGCCAGGCGGCCCAAATGGTGGCCGGCGCGGTGGAGAGTACCGAAGGGACTGTAGAGGTGTCCGACGGTCTGGGCAAGGCCTCCTCCGAAATCCGTATAGCCGTGGATAAGGAAAAGGCGGCCTCCCATAACCTGACCGTGGCCCAGGTGCTCATGGCGGTCAGCGGACGGCTCAAGACCGGCTCCTCGGTGACCAGCATCGCCGACGGAGAGGTCAGCTACGACCTTTACGTAAAGAGCGGCTCCACCGAAAACCTGACCGACGCCGACATCGGCGATATCGAAATCGATGCGTCCGGTATGACCGCCTCCCTTTCCAATCTTTCAGGCTCGGCCGGCGGTATGAGCGGCTTGATGAGCGGGCTGAGCGGCATGGGCGGAACGGGCGGCTTGAGCGGTATGAGCGCGGCGGGCGGCGGCGGTTCCGAGGAGGAGAGCGAGCCCGTCCGGGTGAAGGACGTGGCCTCCATTACCCGGTCCGAGGGCTTTTCCTCCATTCGACGGGATGAAAAGCAGCGCTGCGTGCAGGTGACCGCCTCCCTGGAGAGCGGCTACAACATCGGCCGCGTGGGGGAAAAGCTGGAGACCGCTTTGGAGGCTCTCCAGCTGCCCGCGGGCTGCTCCTATAAAATCGCCGGGGAAAACGAGAATATGCAGCAGTCCTTCCACGACCTTTATTTGATGCTGCTGCTGGCCGTTATCTTTATCTATCTGGTCATGGTGGCCCAATTCCAGTCCCTGCTGTCCCCCTTCATCGTCATGTTTACCATTCCCCTGGCCTTTACCGGCGGCTTTTTCGCCCTGGCCCTCTGCGGCATGTCGGTCAGCGTGGTGTCGCTGGTAGGTATGGTGGTGCTGGTAGGCGTGGTGGTCAACAACGGCATCGTGTATGTGGACTGCGTGAACCAGCGGCGGGCCGAGGGCCTGACCGTACACGAGGCGCTGCTGTCCGCCGCCCGCACCCGTCTGCGGCCCATCTGTATGACGGCGCTTACCACCATTATCGCCCTGCTGGCCGGGGCGCTGGACCAGTCGGGCGGGGCGGATATGACCCGCCCCATGTCGGTTACCATCGTGGGCGGTCTGGTCTACGCCACCTTCCTGACCCTTTTCCTGGTGCCAACCATGTACGCTCTGTTCCACCGCAAGGAGAAAAAGTAAGATTTATTATTTCCGCAAAAAGAGAAACCAGGACTGTTTTAGCAGTCCCGGTTTTTCTTTTTTATATTGCTTTATTGAATACAAGAGATTTAAACAGACGGTTATACAGCTTCCAGAATTTCGGCCTTTAGTTCCGCAGCGGTAAAGCTGCGATCAGCGCCAACCGCTTGAGAACGGTCATATTCCAATACGTTTTCTAAAGAATAAGCAGCGGTATCTCCCGCTTGATTGGATTCCGGCAGATGTTCGATATGACGCAGGAAGGAACCGGAGGCGTTTTCCGTGAACTGACCGCCGTACCCGTCTACAATTCCATACATACCGTCCATTTCCGGAAAAGCGGGATTCGGCTGGCGCAGAAAAAATACGGCGTTTTGTCCATTGACGGGGTGCGGGTCGCCCTCCACCCGTACATCAGCCAGTGTGCTGCGCATTTCCTCGTCGGTTATTTCAGGGAAACGTTCCTGTATATCCGGCATATAGTTTTCCAGCAGAATATATCCGCCTTCCTTAAATATACTGATTCGGTCGCCGGACTGTAAAGAACCGGACAAAACGTCTGTGATTTGGACGTCCATAAGCGTGTACGGCGTTTTGTCGACGAAAAAGTACGAGACGTTTTCGATGGTTGCCTGCACAATTCCTGTTGCGTCTTCCGTAAGCTGCGGTATGGTATGATAGACCTTGCTTGTATCCATCGTACAATAATAAGACTCTGTTTTTTGCCCGGAAAGGACTACGGGATTGGGAGGAGAGACTCTATAGTCGCTGCCTACTGCTGCATCTGCGTGGGATGATTCCGGTGTGCCAGTGGATGCAGGGCTTGTTTGACAGGCGGCGCAGACGCCTGTAATACATAAAAACGCAAGTATTGCGGATAGAGATTTTCGCATAATGGCCCTCCTTTTAATACAGATGGTTAACGGTTTGGCAATCATAAACCTGCGGCTTAAAAACAAATCTGCCGCTGCCCAATTGGCACATGATGCGGCCCGTATCGGGACAGTGGGCCAGCCCCATTGCATGGCCAAATTCGTGCGTAATCGTGCCTAGGTTTTGATAGTATGAGTTATAATACATCTTGGATTCATCCAGCGTAATATAGGCCCATCCCCAATTTTGTGTATATGGATCCACTACTGACTGATACAATTTTCGCACAGTACTGGCAATACCAGTAGGGTTTTCAATACGTTCATTATGGATTTCAAAGGTGCCCTGCGACTTTACGCTTGTTTCACGAAATGATATAGAGGTTGTATACCAAGGCGACTGATCGGTTGTATAAGTCCAATTATACGCCGCGGTCCTGGTTGCCTCCGCATATCCGTTCGTTACGCTGGGATCGATCCAATAATAGCGGCGCGCATTGCCATAGCTGCCTACCCCGCCATTTAAAACATGATCATAATAGGTGCTGAATCCATGAGAGCATTCGACATAATTTGTATCAACGGCGTGTATCGGTATCATGAAATTACATACCGCAAGCGTTAAAATAACAGTTAATATGCGTATGATTTGTTTTTTATGTATTTTTTGTTTTCCCTCCTATACAATTTTAGTTTTTGCAATCACAATAAAATCCACATAGATATTGCATCCATTTTTATTTATATTATACCATATTATATGTATTTGTCAATCACAATACAGGAAAATAATTACAATAAAATTCAATAATATGTTTATACCTATATTTTTATACGCGAGGAGATATACACAAAAACACAAAAAGATACCACAAAAATATATGGAATTCCGGGAACCGCTGTGCTACAATGCCGGTAAAAGAAACAAGGAGGCAGCGCTATGATTGTGAAAACACCCCCTATGGGCTGGAATTCCTGGAATAC
>JAAVYX010000078.1 GCA_022791355.1 Clostridiales bacterium
AGAATATGACGGCAATTCCGATTTTTCAAACTGCCCCTAACCTGCGCCTTTTTTGCGTAAGGATTTCGCGTCCTGTTTCCCGCAGGACTCGCCGCCTTAAAAAGGCGGACGAAAATTTTTTTCTTTTCTTATGATTTATACAGCCCCGTTTGCGCCGCGTTACAGGCCGCCGCTTGGCCGCCGGGCGTATGGGCTTCCCGGGGCCATGGATATATACAGACTTTCAGAAAGAAAAAGGAGAGAAGGATATGCCAAAACAGACCGAAACAGTAGAGCGGACCGTCTGCCAGCTTTTGAAGCTGGAAGGCGGCGAGGACGGCTCGGTCCGGCTCAGAGAGGATTTAGGGGTGGACAGTCTGGCCATGGTGGACCTGGTCATCGACCTGGAGGACCGGCTGGGCGTGGAGTTTAACGACGCCGACCTGGACCCGTCGGTCCTATTGACTCTGGACGATCTATACCAAATGATCGCCCGCCGTCTATCCCCGGCCGCAGACGATATCTGACGAAAGAGGTTTGCAAGATGTGGGATTACGTCAAACAGCGTATGCGGCTGTATCCGAAAAGCCAGGTTTCCTGCGACCGGAAAAGGGTGAGCTTTGCCGGCCTGCTCAGATGGACGGCCGCGGCCGCCCGCAGTCTGCCGCTGGCGTCCAAGTGCGCCGTGCTCTGCCGCCGGGAGTTTAACGCGGCCAGAGGGCTGATGCTCTGCTTTGAGGCGGGCGTTACCGCCATTCCCATGCCGGTAAAATACGGCGGGGCGGCCTGCGAGAAAATCTGGCGGGCCACCGGCTTCGACCTGGTCATCGTGGACGACCCGGATCTTCTGGAGCTGCTGCCCGACTATACCGGCGGGGTTTTCCTGCTGGACGCGGGACTGATCCAGGCCGCCGTTTTTACCGATACCGACCGGGAGCTGCGGCAGGCCGCCTTAATCATGTCCACCTCGGGGACCACCGGCGCGCCCAAATGCGCCGTCATCACCTCGGGCGGCCTGCTGGCCAACCTGCTGGACATCCAGCGGTACTTTTTACCCGGCAGCGCCGACCGAATCTGTATCTGCCGGCCCCTCTACCACTGCGCCGTACTGACGGGAGAGCTGCTTTTTTCTCTCGCCAACGGTCTGGATATCCGTTTCCATGAAGGCGGCTTCGAGCCGAGGGGCTTGCTGCGGGAGCTGGAGGAGCAGGAGATCACCGTCTTATGCGCCACGCCCACCCTGCTGCACTGCCTGTGCAGGGCGGCCCTGCGGAAAAGCAAACGGTCGCCCCTGCGGCATATAGCGGTCAGCGGGGAATGCATGACCCATACGACGGCCGATCTCATCCGGCAGGCCCTGCCCGGCGCGGCGGTCTATCACGTCTACGGTCTGACCGAGGCCGGACCCAGGGTCAGCTACCTGCCCCCCTCTCTTTTTAAAGAACATCCCCTGTCGGTGGGCCGGCCGCTGGACTCTGTGGAGCTGCGGGTGGTGCGCCCGGGAGAGGAGACGGCCTGCGCCGAGGGGGAAGAGGGAGATATACAGGTGCGGGGTCCCAGCGTCATGCGGCGTTACTACCGGGACGAGGCCGCCACCCGCCGGGCCCTATCCGGCGGCTGGCTGCGCACCGGAGACGTGGGCCGGCTGGAGGACGGGCTTTTGTACCTGCGCGGCCGGCGGGACGGGATGATTATCCGCGCCGGCGTCAATATCTATCCCCAGGAGATCGAGGGACTTATGCTGGAACAGGAAGAGGTGGAGGACGTTCTGGCCATGGGGACCGACCGCCAAACCGGCGGCCAGGGAATCCGCCTGCTGGTCCAGCCCGCCCGGCCGGGGACCGGACAGGCCGAGCTGCTGGCCGTCTGCCGCAGATGCCTGCCGCCCCATCTCATGCCCGACGTCATCGAGGCGGTGGATGTGATACCCCGCAATCAGTCGGGTAAAAAAATACGAAAGGGTGAAGGACATGCTGGAAAAGGAGTATAAATGTCTGGTGACCAAGGAGCAGTGGCAGAGTTTTCTCTGCCTAATGAAGAAAAAATACGGAATCCTCTGCCCAGAGGAGACCGTCCATGTAAACTATTACTATGATACCGCCGATTTCGCCCTCCACCGCACCGGCCGCACCCTGCGTATCCGGCAGACCGGCGGCCGCCTGTTGCTCCAGCATAAGCTGCGGCGGGTGACCGAAGGCGGGGTGGTCTGTTCCGAGGAGCATGAGAAGCCGGCGACGGATATTTCCCGGGAAATAGACGGGGCGGCCTACGGCGTTTCCCAGCTTTCGCTGCTGGGCAGCCTGCAAACCAGGCGGTTCCGCTTTTGTCCCCTACCCGGCGTGCGAGTGGATTTGGATCAAAACGTCTATCTGGGCCGCACCGATTATGAAATCGAGATCGAGTTCGAGGGAGAGTCCCCGGACGGACTGCTGGCTCTCTGCCCGGACCGTCTGCCCCTGCCGGGACAGGGGTTGGGCAAATACTCCCGGTTTTTAGCCCAATATAAGGCGGGACATTATTACACCACTTATCCCAACGCGGGGTAAGAGCGGTTGGACAAATATATTATGATAAATCGTGAATCAGTACTTATCGGCGGCGTCAAGATTCCCCCTCTCTTACGGACATATGGACTGTGAAGTTTTTGGGGAAGCGGGGCGCGGGATGTCTCGACGTTTTTCTGAATCGTCAAGCTTTATGTTTTTCGAACGGGCAAAAGCCGGCGGAACGCGTTCCGCCGGCTTTTGCTTGTCAAAAAGAGGGTTGGAAGCGGGAGAATCTTAGAGCCTGTTTGGTCTCTCAACGTGTGCGGGGAGCTATGAAACAGACTTTTATGCGTCGCTGCGCAACCCATCGGGGAAGCACCGGCGAGGATTCGGCCGAAATCTTCCAAAGGAAGATTTCGGCTACCTGCGCGTTATTGATATTATTTGGAATTGCAGAGCTTATCCTGGCGTTTTTGGATATAAAGATGCCGGTTATCATTGCGATAGTATTGGGCGTCCTATTCATCGCATTAGGTGTTAAGACGTTACTTGATATTGCTAAAAAGAAGTAACAGAACGCCCCGCGATGCAGCATCGGGAGGCGGTTTTGTGATGGATACCTGCCCGTTCAGTCATTTCGATGATTAGAAAAGTTTATAGGCGTTTATCAGCACGGACGGTAAAAGGGAGTAAAAAAGCGATGTAAAAAATTTTCGCCCGCCTTTTTTAAAAGGCGGTGGGGTCAAGGGGCAAGGCCCCTGTCGCGGCCCGCAGGACGCGAAACCCTTTAGAAACGCTCATATTAACCTCCTCGGATTTCGCTGCCAGATGACCAAAACGACTTCTAGGAGGCGTGGAGATACCGGTAGTCCCCCGGGCTTTGCCGGGTATGATACTTAAAAAACTTGGTGAAGAGGTTGGGGTCCTGATAGCCCACCAGTCCGGCGATTTCCTTCACCGAATAGTTGGAGGTCACCAGCAGCTTTTTGGAAAGCTCCAGCTTCTGCCGGATGATGTAGTCCTTGAGGGAGACCCCGAAATGCTTCTTGACGATCCTGCACAGGTAATCCTTATTGTACATCAGCTCGGACGACAGCAGGTCGGCCGTAAGGGGCTGAGCAATATGGTCGGCCACATACTGCCGGACCATAGAGGCAATCTCCCCGCCGCCCGTATCCCCGCCGCCGGTCCGCCCCGCCTCGTGGAGCAGCAAAAGCAGATGGGCGTCCCGCACGTAATCGGGAACGAACAGACTGCTTTTTTGCCTGTGCAGATCTTCCAGCCGGTCGATCAGAACGGGGGAATGACAGGTCTGCACCCGACCGGCCCGCACCCCGAAGTTTTTGGGATTGTCGGTGGTGAAGTTGACGTAGTAAAACCCCGTGGGCTGCTGGCTGGGACGGGTTCCCTCCAAAGTCTTGTAGGGGGGCAGGATAATCAGGTTGTTTTTGCGTAAGGTCACCGGCCGCCCGTCCAGTCCGATATACAGCGCCCCCTTGATCACATACAGCAGCTCAAACTGGTCGATGAACCGTTTTTTGTGCAGAAAGCCGCTGGGGGAATCGATGAAGCCGCAGTCCTCAAAGGAGATGGAGCAGGTCTCCTGCTTCTTATTGTACCGATGTGGATTCTCTGTTCGATGCATCAACATATCGTGTATTCTCACTTATCCTTGGATTTCTCACTTGCTATTTGCCTGCTTCTCGTTTACCCTTATCTTAGAAGGGAACTTAGGCAATGTCAATATAAATTGAGAAGTACAAAGAAAATATGTGGACAACAATGCGAAAGAAAGCGTGTCTTGCCGTTTAGGAAAAGACTTGTCAAACCATCGGCGGCAGGATAGAGCGAATTCGTGTAATTTCATGTAAATGCAGAAGGGAGCAAAACCATGCAGGAGATCAAGGTGGAGCGAAAATATCTGATACTGCCCATAGGCCTGGAGGCCAGGAGTAAAAAGCTGTGCTTTTACCGGCAGGGCGCGCCGGATTTAGAGCTGACGCTGGAGCTGGACGCGCCGGTGGACGCGATTCGGCCCGACTACTATAAATATGTAGACCTGTCGGCTTACATAGGCCAGACCCTGACCCTTACCTGCGACCCAGATGTGGACTGCGGTTTTGAGCAGACCGATCAGCCCTCCGCGCAGCCTTTCTATGGGGAAAAGTACCGGCCCCAGGCCCATTTCAGCGCCGGCCTGGGTTGGATCAACGACCCCAACGGCCTGGTCTTCGACGGGGAGCGGTATCACCTTTTCTACCAGCACAACCCCTATTCCCATAATTGGTCCAATATGCATTGGGGCCATGCCGTCAGCCCCGACCTTCTCCATTGGAAGGAGCTGCCCCCCGCCCTTTCCCCTGACGAGCTGGGAACCGTCTTTTCCGGCTCGGCCTTAATGGATCGGGAAAACCGGACGGGGCTGAAGACCGGCGAACAGGACGTGATGTTGCTCTACTATACGGCGGCGGGAAACAGCTCCCTGCGCTCCAAGGGCCGGCCCTTCACCCAGTGCCTGGCCTACTCGGCCGACGGGGGAAGGACCTTCCAAAAGTATCCGGGCAACCCGGTGGTGGGGCATATCGAGGCCGAAAACCGGGACCCTAAGGTGGTTTACGTACCCGAGCTGTCGGCCTACGTCATGGCCCTGTACCTAAACGACAACCGGTATACCCTCCTGACCTCTACCGACCTTATCGCCTGGAAGCTTTTGCAGGAGCTGGCCCTGCCGGGGGACGCCGAGTGTCCCGACCTCTATCCCCTTCCCCTGGACGGTGACGGGAGTAAAACCCGGTGGATTTTTGCAGGCGCGTCCGACCGGTATCTGGTGGGGGAGTTCAGTTCAGGTAAATACCGACCGGTCAAGGCGGTGCAGCGGCTGCATTACGGCGGCAATTCCTACGCCGCCCAGACATTTTCGGATATCCCGGCGACCGACGGACGGCGTATCCGGATGGCCTGGAACACCACCCGAACGCCCCATTCCTATTTCTGCTGCTCCATGTGCCTCCCCTGCGAAATGCGGCTGCAAACCATAGGCCGGGAGGAAACCCTGACCGCCTGGCCGGTACGGGAGGTGGAAAGCCTCTTCCGGCAGGAGGAAAACTTTACGATGCAGGACCTGACGGCCGGCCCGGCCGTCCTGAGCCGGCGGACCCCCGGCGCCCATTGGCTGGAGTTTACCCTGACTCCCTCGGCCGACTGCCGCTTTACCCTTTCCCTGTTCGGCGGGGAGGTGGAGGTCGACCTCCCGGAGAACGCCATACGCTGTATGGATAAAACCATGCCGGTTCATATGGAGGACGGGAAGGTCCGCCTGCTGATTATAGCCGACGCCATGGGCTTTGAGATTTTCTGCGGCCGGGGCCAGTCCTTTATGTGCATGGGCTTTGTCTGCGACTATAACCTGCAAAACCTGATCCTGGATGTAAAAGCGGGCCGGCTGGAAAGGACGGACTGCCGTCTGGCCGGGCTGGAGAATATCTGGACCGAAACAGAAAGACAGTAAAAAGAGTCTATCCAAAAATAATCCGCAAACATCTTGCTCGCGGCTTTTCCGCCATGCCGCGTTACTTTTCCCCGGCGGTCCGCTCGCCCGCGGAAAAGCGCCTTGTTTCACGCAAATGCAGACGGCGCGGTCCCACCGCGTCTTATGCGCGGATCGGTTTGAAGTAAAGAAGCTGTACGCACGACCCGGCAAGACCGGATGGATAAAGTTTTTTCGTACCGCTAGGCAAATTTGCGCCGTGCTTTTCCATACCGGCGTATGGAAAAAATGCGACGCGGGAGGATGAAAAAGACCCGTCCAAGGGCGTTCGCCGGCTGCGCGTATAGATTGTAAGGAGGGCTTACACATGCAAAAGAAAATGAAGCGGTTTACCAAACGCTGGCTGGCCCGTCTGCTCTGCGGGGCGCTGCTCTGCGGGACGCTGCCGGGCGCGTCCCTGCTCCCCGGCCTTACCGCCGGCGCGGCCGATGGTTTTCACACCACTCTGGACCGTCTGTCCGGGCTGAACGGGACCTGGCGGGAAACCGATACCGGCCTTTACTCGGAGGGCGGCGGGGACAATTTCGCCCTCAGTCAGACCCAGGCGGCCGACTTTGTCCTGCAAACCGAGGCGACCTTCCATCAGCGGGGCGGCGCGGCCTCCCTGGTCTTCTTTTCGGGGGACCAGCCCGGCCAGAAGGCCTACTGCGCCAACGTGGATTTAAACTACAAAAACGCCCGCATCTTCCGCTTCGGTTACTCCGGCGGCGACCTGGGTCAGCGCAGCCTGCCCGACAGTATGCAGGATCAGGACAGCTATACCCTGCGGGTGGAGGCTGTGGGCGAGACGGTCAACTATTTTGTGGACGATCTGCTCATCGTTTCCGAAAGGGTGGCCAACCGTCCGGCCGGCGGGCGGCTGGGGCTGCTCACCTTCGACAGCAAGGTCACCTATCAAAACGTGACCCACCAGACCCTGGACGGCGTGGACCTGCCCGCCCTTACGGGCCTGGAGCTAACCGGTATTGCCTTAAAGTCGGCGTTTGATAGGGGCTGCTATACCTACCGTGCCTCTCTGCCCTATGATCAAAGCCAGGTCAGCCTTACCCCCAAGGTCCCGGCTGGCGTTACTCTGTCGGTGACGGCGGCCGACGCTTCGGGCGCGGCGGTTCCGGTCAGCGAGAAGGACGGGGTCTACACCCTGCCGGTTGGGGAGAAGGACATGGATATTCTCATAAGGGCCGCCAAGGGACGTACCGCCCTCACCTACGTCATCAAAGGGGAGGTCGCCCAGGACCCGGATGCAATGTACCGGGAGCCCTACCGGCCCCAGCTCCATTTCAGTCCCTACAAAAACTGGATGAACGATCCCAACGGCCTGGTCTACGACCCCTCCAACCAGACCTATCATATGTATTACCAGTACAATCCCCACGGGTTGGATATCGGCAACCAGGTCTGGGCCCACGCCGAGAGCGCCGACCTAATCAATTGGACCCAGGTTGACGATATGTCCATTATCCAGGACGACGGGCTGGGGGACATCTTCTCGGGTTCGGCGGTGGTGGACGAGAACAACACCTCCGGCCTCTTTACCGACAATCAGCCCGGCGAGTCCAATCTGGTGGCCCTTTTCACCCACGACGGCGGGGATACTTCCAAGGGTCATGAAAAGCAGAGTCTGGCCTATTCCAAGGATCACGGCCACACCTGGATAAAGCCTAGCCTGGAGCGGGAGGGCTTCCAGAACCCCGTCATTCCCAACGAGGGCAATAAGTACAGCAGCGCCTTCCGGGATCCCAAGGTGTTTTGGTACGACGATCGATGGATGCTGGTGGTGGCCGGAGGCGACGCCAGGATTTTTACCTCCAACGATCTGATCCACTGGGACTTTGCCGGCGACCTGAACATGCACTCTGAATGCCCCGACCTCTTCCCCTTGGCGGTGGACGGAGATGAAAACAACGTCAAATGGGTCTATTCGGCCTCGGGCAGATGGTACACCGTGGGCAGCTTCCAGCGGGATACGGTGGTGGACGGGGTCCAGCGGTACAAGTTTGTAAAGGAGACGGGGGAAATCCCCTATAACGGCGGTCCCCGGGTCTACGCCACCCAGAGCTACTACAACGACGGGTCGGGGCAGAACCGGCGGATGCTGGTCAGCTGGCTCCAGGACCATTCGGCCGCCCAACTGGCCGATGCGGGTAAGACCTGGAACGGGGTGCAGACCATTCCCTATGTCACCACCCTGCGCACCGTAAACGGCCAGCCCCGCCTTTTCTCCTATCCTGTGGAGGAGCTGGAAAACAACCGGACCGAATCCCTTTTCTCGGTGAAAGATAAAAGGATAGAGGCCGACGACGAAAACCTCTTAGCCGGCTACGGGGCGGAAAAATGCGATATCGAAGCCGTCTTCACCCCCGGCACGGCCACCGAATTTGGCTTTAAGCTGCGCAAGGGCGCGGGAGAGGAGACCGTGGTCAAATACGACGGTACGGCCAATCGGTTTATTCTTGACCAGAGCCGGTCTGGCAAGGTTTACACCGGCGTCTACAGCCAGGACATGACCCCCATGGCCGACGGCAAAATCAAAATGCGCATTGTGGTGGACACCTCGGTCATCGAGACCTTCGGCAACGAGGGCCAGGCAGCCAACGCTGACCTCTTCTTCCCCGATCCCTCCAGCATCGGCATGGAGCTTTTCACCAACGGTAGTCTGACGGTGGACAGTCTGGATATCTATGGCATGCAGTCCATCTGGCATGAGGAAAAGGCGCAGGAGCCGGGAATCCGGATTTCCGGGCCCGAGGCCAAGTGTACCGCCGGCGAAAGCCTTACTCTGGACGCCGTCATCCTCCCCGCCCCGGACGGTAAAGCCGTTGCCTGGCAGGCCGAAGACAACGGCGTGCTGGTCGCCCGGCCCCAGGGGAAATACGCCGTAGCCTTGACGGCCCTGCGGCCGGGGACCTGTACGGTCACGGCCTCGCTGGAAGGGATGGGCGAGGCTAGCATACAGGTCACCGTTCTGGCCGACGCTTTCCGCACCAACCTGACCGACTGGAATTATCTGAATGGAAGATGGTACAAGGGCGAAAATGGCCTGCATACCGACGGCGCGGGGGGCGGCGATGCCTTCGCCCTATCGGGCAAATCGGTCCAGGTCATCGAGGGCTATGAAGCCGACGCCCTGCCGCCGGCAAACGGCGGCTGTCCCGCCTTGATCTTCGGGGTGACCCATCCGGCTTCTCCCACCAGCGGCACCTGGTTTGGCGCCAATGTGGACACCTTTGGGAATAAGGCCACGGCCAAGCTTTTCCAGAACACCCAGGGCGGCGAGCGCTGGAACATCATGAAAGAGGTGCCAAAGACCGAAACCTATCGCCTCAAGGTGACGGTGGACCGGGATAAGACCATAACCTATTACGTGAACGATACCTTAGTGGGCCAACGGAAGGCCGAGGACTATACGGGCGGCTATCTGGGTCTGCTGACCTGGAACGGCGGCGCGGTCTTCAACAACGTGCTTTTGGCGGGCGAGCCCATGCCGCCGGAGGAGGAACCCAGCGTGATATTGGACAAAACCCAGCTGACCCTGCCGGTAGGCGAAACCGGCCAGCTGACCCCCGCGGTCCTCGTCCCCGCCGGGGACGCCGTCGCCTGGTCCACCGACAACGACCAGGTGGCCTCGGTGAATCAAAACGGCCTGGTCACGGCCCAGGGCAGCGGCAAGGCCGCGATCACAGCCACGACTTCCAAGGGGGCCGCCGCCGTCTGTCAGGTCGAGGTCTACCGGCCGGGAGATTTGAATGGGGACGATACCGTTACCATTCAGGACGTGATGGAGGCCTGCAAGGTATTGGCCCGCAAGTCGGCCGGAACCGAGCCCACCCCCGGCGAACTGCTGCGGGGCGACCTGGACGGGGACGATACCGTTACCATCAACGACGTGATGGAGCTCTGCAAAATCCTGGCCCGTCAGAGCGCGGGGGATTCCGCCCGTCCGACCTACGCCGGCCTTGCGGCCCGCATGACCAGCCTGGAGTCGCTGGCCCAGGCCGCGCTGGCGGGGGAGACCTGCGGCGAGAGCTCGGCTTACAATAAAAAGTCCCGCTACGATGCGGAAAACGATCGGTATGTGGACTGGGATATGAACTGGGACGAGGGGCTTGACGCCCCTCGTTCTTCTGATGGGGGATATATCATCGCCGACCTCAAAGGACCGGGGGCCGTGGTGCGCATCTGGTCGGCCGATCCCCGGCAGGGTCACGTCAAGATTTTTATCGACGGGGCCCGGGTTCCCGAACTGGATATCCCCTTTATCGACCTGTTCGGCGGCGGTCCCGCCCCCTTCAACCTTTCCGCCCTCTGCTACGAGGCCGGCCGGGGCAAGAACTGTTATGTCCCCATCCCCTACCAGTAATCCTGTCAAATCGTCCTCTATGACGATTGGGGCAAATTCTATCAGGTGAACTATATCACCTTTGCCCAGGGGGAAAGGGTGGAATCCTTCGGTATGCCCCTGACCGCCCGGCAGCTCGCCGCCCTGGAGGCCGTCGACGGTTATATGGACGGCGGCATGGGCGCGGCCCCGAAAAGCTATCCGGAGGCGGCCGTCCAGGAAAAGACGGCGGCCGTACCCGCCGGCGGGAAGGTAAAGCTGCTGGATACGCGGGAGCCGGGAGCGGTCGTGGGTCTAAAGCTGCGCATACAGGGCCTGGAGGATACCCCCGGCGCGGACTGGGACGCCCTGGCGGCCCTGACCCTTTCGGCCTGCTGGGACGGGGAGGAGCAGCCGTCGGTCTGGAGTACCCTTGGAGGCTTTTTCGGCAGCCTTACCGGCCTGCATCCCTACGCATCCCTGCCCATGGGTGTGGAGGAGGACGGAACCCTGTACTGTTACTGGTATATGCCCTATGAGGATGGGGCGGAAATCGTGGTGGGAAACGACGGCGATAGGCCCTATACAATCGAATATGCGATTACAACCGTCCCCCTGACAAGGGAGGCGGCGGTGGATAAGCTGCGGTTCCACGTCAAGTGGAACCGGGCCGCCGATCCGGAGAAGACCGACCGGTGGCCCGACGCGCGGTTTTTGTACACCGAGGGGCAGGGCCGGTATGTGGGGACCTCCCTGCATGTTTACAAGGAAATTGGAACCGGCGACCCGGCTTACCAGCCCGACTGGTGGTGGGGCGAGGGGGACGAGAAGTTTTTCGTGGACGGGGAGAAGTTCCCCTCCTGGTTCGGCACCGGCTCGGAGGACTATTTCGGTTACGCCTGGGGAACCTGGCGGCCCTTCCAGCGGCCCTATCACAGTCAGCCCTTTACCAACGGCGGTATGTTCGGGGTGGGCAACCGGCTGAACAACCGGTTTCATATCCTGGACAGCGTCCCCTTCCAGACCTCCTTTGATGCCAATCTGGAAAAGTACCATCGGGACGGCTACCGCAACTGGGCCTTCACCAGCTACTGGTATCTGGAAAAAAGGGGGGGCTGGACCCCTACGGCCCGGGTTCCCTGGCCCAGCGTACATCCTACTACCGGCGCCCCTGCCCGGACAGCGCCTCCTTCATCGAGGGGGAGGATTTGTCCATCATCGAGTCGGCCGGTATGCGCAAGGCCAAGACCCAGGATATGGCCCCCTTCCCCGGCGATACCTGGAACGGCGGCGTCCAGTTTATTCTCAAGAGCTACGATATAGGGGATTATGTAAAGTTCTGGATCAACATTCCCGAGGGGGCGGATTATACCTTCACCGCCCGCTTTATCAAGGCGGGAGACTACGGAATCGCCCAGCATGAAATAGACGGCCTGGCGCTGGGCGGGCCGGTGGATTTGTACGATCCCGCCGTCCGCCGCACCGGCGAGACGGCGCTGGGAACCCTCCGCCTCTCTCCCGGGCTGCACGAGCTGACCGTGCGCATCGCCGGTAAAAACCCGGCCTCCAGCGGGTACTTCTACGGGCTGGACTATCTCAAGGTAGAAAAGGCGGGCGGATAAGGCCGGACCGTCCCATATGGAAAAAAGCCCCCCGGCGGCCGGAAGGCCGCCGGGGGGCTTGACATATCTTTGTCCAGGCTGGCGCAGGGGCTCGCGCCAGGCGTACTTGTATGGATACTCCAAAGCCGAGACTAACAGCGCGCCGTCCTCTTTTGTGACAAGACGGGCGCGTTATCAGGCGGACAACGGAGAAATAAGAAAAGGATATGGCGCAAACCTTCCCGCTCGTTCATAAAAAACGCTCGCCGGACAATTTTTTATATCCGCGCCCATTCTATTCCCAACAGCTCGGCCGTACGTTGGAAGCGGCCGGCGTTGCGGCCCACGCTCATGGCGCAGTGATGGGTGGGGGACTGGGCGAACCATTTATTATAATATTCGTCGATGGGCAGGTCAAACTTTACCTGGGTCTGGGTATTGCCGATCATGAGGGTCTGGCCCTCCACAGCCTCCCCCTCGCTGATGATACAGCGCAGGCCGCCCGCCGCCGTCTGGGTGACGCCCAGCAGGGTGACCGGGCCGGGCTTTACCTTGGCCTCCACCGATATGCCTTCCCCCCGTTTGCCGTGATAGAGCTTCATTCCCCGTAGGAAGGGCTTTTCGGCGGCGATGGCCATATGGAAAGGACCGTCGTGGCCCAAGAGGATGGTTCCCCGGTTATAGTCGGCCGCTACAATTTCGGTAAAGCTGCCGCCTGTGCCCAACAGGTCGCAAATTTTCATGGCCACAGCCGTTTTCAAGTCCCCCTCCCCGGCGCAGGGGATACCGGCGGCCGTTAGCAGGGAGCTGCCCACGATCAGCTGGGCCGCCAGACTCTCGTAGTCCCCGCCGCCGGCGCCGTGATAGTAGTAGGCCAGAGCGTCCAGACCGAACCCGCCGGTCAGCCGGTCCAAGGCGCAGGCCGCGGCGGCCGACTGCCGCAGCAGGACGGGGGCGGGCTCTCCCGCGATGGGGTCGGCGGGAGAGCCGCCGACGGCGGCAAAGAACCGCCGGATCTCCTCCAGCTTTTCCGCCGTCTCCCCTTCGGTCACCTCCCGGAGGCAGGCGGCCAGGTCGCACATTTCAATGGGCTCGATATGGACTCGAAAGCCCTTTTGCAGCAGGGTGGCGTCGCTGTATAGGTCTAGCATACCGGCGTAGTTCCCACCTAGAAAGCCTATCTTCGCCCCTAGTAGGGCCCGCTTTACCATGGCCGCGTCCAGGTAATTTTGTATCTCCTCCCAGGCCCGGGCGGCCTCGGGACGCTCCTCCTGGCCCGACAGGGCCTCCTCCATGCCCAGCAGGCCGCTTATCACCCCCGGCCGTATACCGCATCGATTCAGCGCGTTGACCAGCTCGGGCGCCGGGCAGGCCCCGCAGCAGGCCAGCCATTCTCCCGTATTGGTATGGGGATAGTCCATGGCGGCGACCGGCTGTAAATTGAGGATGACCGCAGGCGCGCCGCAGATTTGATGGACCGGCAGGATGGAGGCCGAGGTACAGTAGGTGGCCGAGTGGACAAGGATTAAATCTACCTGCCGCTGACTGAACCACTCCCCGGCCGCCTTACCCGCCGCCGGTTGGTCTACCAAGCCAAAGTTGCAAACCTGACAGGTCTCTCCCAGCCGGTCCTCGATGTACCGGCCGTAGGCGAGCAGGGTCTCCCGCAGTCCCGGGAACTGGGTCCAGTAGGCCTTCAGGCCGATAGAATACAGGCCGATGCGGGCCTTTGCTTTTTCTTTTCTGATCATAACGCGCCTCCAAGATTCTTCTTTACATTCCCGCCGGGGGTTTTATAATAGACGTATACCGTTTACCTGCAAAGGGCAAATAGGTATTACGGGGAAAGCCACGTTGTCTTGGTAGCCGGACGAAAGGTAACGGAGCGAAGCTGGGTAGGCGGGCCACTCGACAGAGCGGCCCTCGGTAACCGCCCGCAGGGCGGCCCCAGCGGCTGGCCGTTAGGCGGACCTTAAGCCGCTTGACAGAGCCGCCTTCGACCGTCATCCTTTCGGGGCGGTCGGCGGGCTACCGCCAAGTCAGGGAACGCCGCGCGTTCCTTGATAGCCTCCGTTTAGCCGCCCGGCTGGTCCGCCCGAAAAGGCGACTGTTGGGCGTATGAGCCCCAGGGCAGATGATAAGCGTCCGGCGGGAAGGGGAAGGTCGATTTGGGTTTTTACGAAAGCTACACCACCGATTGGTCTGAGGACTCTCTGCGTATCATTCATACGCCCAGCATGACCGCAAAGTCCTCCTTTTTCTATATCCAAGAGGCCGGCCGGTTTCAGACCAGACCTGGGTACTATACCGAACGCTGCCGGCTTCCCTCCTACCTGCTGCTCTACACCCTTTCGGGCCGGGGCTCCCTTCGGTATGGCGAGAAGGATTACGCGCTGGCCCCTGAAAGTCTAATGTATATCGACTGCATGGAGGCCCACAGCTACCGGCCGGCCGGACCCGCCCCCTGGAGCTTTTACTGGGTGCATTTCTACGGGGCCACCAGCGACGGGTATTACAAGCTTTTCCACAACGCCGCGCCGCCGGTGGTGGAAAATCTGGCCGAATCCCGGATTCCCGCCCTCATGGAAGGGCTCGTCGAGAGCAACCGGACGACCGGTCCCAGCGCCGAGTTGGAAAACGCCCGAAAGCTTTTGGAGCTAATTACTGAGATCATCCTGGCCGCCGCCCCCGATTACGCCGGCGGGGAGATGCCCGCGGGTATGCGGGAGGTGGCGGCGTATATGGAGCGTCATTACGGCGAACCCCTCACCCTGGACCGGCTGGCCCAGCGATTCTCCTTAAGCAAATACCATCTGGCCAGGGCCTTTAAGCAGGCGGCCGGCGTGGCCCCCGGGGAATACCTGATCCGCCTGCGGATGAACAGGGCGCAGGACCTGCTCAAAAACAGCGACCTGCCCTTGTCGGAAGTGGCGGCGGCGGTAGGCGTATCCAGCCAGAATCACTTTTACACCCTCTTCAAATCCCGCACCGGGCATTCGCCCAGCGAATACCGAAAGCTTTGGCGGTCACGGTAGACGGACGGCTCTATAGGTAAAGCCGCCGGGTCTTAAGGAAGGCGGGAAAAGGCGTCCCGGCAGGGATTTTTATTCGCCGGAAGTTCTGAAGGCGGCCCGTTTCTATCCTATTATAAGGCCCCTCCGATTCCGATTTCTATACGGCTTATTGCTTTTTTTATATGGAATCTTGCTGCCCTACAAGATGGAGCTTAGAAGGCGGCGCAGCCCTATAAAATTCGAAAAACCGTCGCCATCAGGTCATGGAAGCGATTGCTGCCTTTAAACGCGATATAATCGAAAACGACGCTTTTATTGCAAAATGTCAGCAGGGCTTTTGCCCCCCTAGCAGCCTTTAATAAAGACAAAACGATTGGCATAATACCATCGATTGACAAAGGGATGAACGCCGCCGTCCCCAGCGGCGAGCTAAAACGAGGGCCGCCAAGGCCGTAGATAGCATCGCGATAGAGCGGCGCTCA
Organism: Clostridiales bacterium; assembly: GCA_022791355.1. GTDB lineage: Bacteria > Bacillota > Clostridia > Oscillospirales > Acutalibacteraceae > Howiella. The sequence goes on from JAAVYX010000078.1 coordinate 15,428, forward strand.
GCGGTCGTCCCTTTAGGGCGGCCGGCACGGCTTTTCCCCGCTAAATCCGAGACGCCGCTAGTTCCCTGCTAGTTCCCTGCTAGTTCCCTGCTAGTTCCTTACTAGTTCCTTACTAGTCCTCTGCGCCCATACTTGGGCTGCCCGTGAGGGTCGCTCTTTGAGCGGTGCCGTGCGTATGAGCCCTCCAAATACAGACGGTAAATGAAAGGCCCCGGGCCGGCCTGGATGGCCGTTTTTTTATCGCATTGCGCAAGATAAAACCTCCGGTAGAACCGGGAGTGGACCAAAAAGCCTAGGCAAAAAAACCTCCATGTTACAATCGAGATGGTTGGCAACCGCATCACGAAAGAGCAAGGAGGTTTTCATTCCAGGGGTCAGCAAGTACTGACCCCTCTGGAGTCTGTGCAAACCACTAGTTTACGAGTGGTTTTGATTATAGATCGCCAAAGACAATCTATAGGCGTCAATCACCCACAAATTCCCATATTCTTACAATTCACTTTGACAAAATTTCCAGCCCGCCCGGCATATAATCAGGAATAAAAGCCCCCTCTGCGCTCCCTTCCGTCGGGAAAGGAGCCGCCGGAGAGAAAATAGGACAAGCTGTCCGACGGCTTTTTCCCGATTATATTTGGTGGTGATTGGTTTGAAGCAAATCGTCAGCCCGGCCCAGGCGGCCGTATTGGAAAAGCTACAGCAGACGGCCCGAGGCGCGCTGGGACACCTGCTCTGGGCCGCCGGCGGATTTTTAGGGGCCCGCACGGCCGTATTCGGGGAGTACGCCCCCTTCGGCCTGGCCGTCATCGGCGGGGTGCCGCCGGCTTACACCCTATCGGCCGCCCTGGGGGCCCTGCTGGGGTACTTTATCCCGGTCACCGGCGGCGGGGCCTTCCGGTACATAACCGCCGTCTTTGCGGTGGCCTCCATCAAGTGGCTGCTCTACGGCGTTTTGAAATTCACCAAGACGCCGCTGTATTCGGCTCTGGTGGCCCTGGCGGCCACGGCGGTGACCGGCGCGGCGGGGGCCATCGGCAAAAGCTTCGCCGCCGCCCTGATCATGATCGCCGCCGAAAGCATACTGGCCGGCGCGGGGGCCTACTTCATACACCGGGCCTGCGCCCTGCGGGAAAAGCCCTCCCCCGGCCTGCGCAGCCAGGAACTGGCCTCGGCCGTCATCGCCGTGAGCATCGGGCTTATGGCCCTGGTCCCCTTCCGTATAGGAGATATCTCGGTTGGCCGTATCCTGGCGGTGCTCCTGGTGCTGGCCGCCGGCCGGTTCGGCCGGGAGGCGGCGGGGGCCATCGCCGGGGTGGCGGCCGGACTGGCCGTCTCCCTCTGCGGGCCGGTAGGCGGGTCGGATACCTTTTATTGGGCCGGGGTCTACGCGGCGGGGGGACTGCTGGCCGGGGTCTTTTCCCAGATGGGCAAGCTGGCCTCGGCCCTGGCCCTCCTGCTGGCCGGGGGACTGGCCGCCGTACTGACCGGGGGAAGTCCCGCCTCCCTGGCGGGGGTGGCCGAGTCGGTCATCGCGGCGGCCGGCTTTCTGGCCCTTCCCAGAGCGTTGGGCAGCCGGCTGGCCGATCTTTTCTCGCCCCCCGTCGAGCTCCCCCGGCTGGACAGTCTGCGCAAATCCCTGACCATGCGGCTGGACTTTGCCTCCGAGGCCCTGCACAACGTCTCCCGTACTGTGGAGGAGGTGGCCGCCCGGCTGCGGCGCAAGGGCTCGCCGGAGTTTGAGGAGGTGCTGGCCGGTGTGGAGGAGGACGCCTGTAAGGGCTGCGCTTTGCGGCTGCACTGCTGGGAGTCGGCCCGGGCCGGCACCCTCACCGCCCTGGTGGATATGAGCAAGGCGGTCAAACGGGGAGAAGCCGCCCCCGAGGTGGGGATGACCGGCGAGTGGGCCGAACGCTGTTTGCGCCCGGCGGCGGTGGGGGCTGCCCTTTCGACCCACTTCCAAAGCTTCGCCGCCCGCCAGGCGGCCGAAAACCGTATCGACGAGGTGCGCAGCGTGGTCTCCGACCAGTTTGAGGGCATATCGGACATGCTGGCCGACCTGGCCCAGGAGTTCGAGACCTCCCAGCAGTACGACACCGAGCTGGCCGGGGCCATCGCCGACGCACTGCGGGCCGAGGGGATCGTGACGGCCGACTGCGGCTGCTGTCTCGACCGGTACGGCCGGATGTCGGTGGAGCTGCGCATCCGGGAAAACGGGATGCGGCAGATCAACCGTTCCAAGCTCATGCAGCTGGTGGAGGCGGTCTGCGGGCGGCGGTTCGATCCCCCCTGCGTCAACAAGGGCCGGCAGGAGTACCATGCCGTTTTCAGCGAGAAGGCCCTCTTGGACGTGGAGATGGGGGTCTGCCAGTTTTCCTGCGGCGAGGCCCGGCTCTGCGGGGACGCCTACGAGGCCTTCCGGGACGGCCGGGGCCGGTACTTCATGGTGCTCAGCGACGGTATGGGCACCGGCGGCCGGGCGGCGGTGGACGGGGCCATGGCGGCCGGGCTTATGTCCCGGCTGTTAAAGGCCGGATTCGGGTTCGACTGTTCCCTGCGCATCGTCAACTCGGCCATGCTCTTCAAGTCCACCGACGAGTCTTTGGCCACCTTGGACGTGGCCTGTATCGACCTGTTCAGCGGCCGTACCGAGCTTCTAAAGGCCGGGGCCGCGCCCACCCTGGTCCGCCGTTCGGGCCGGACGGGCAAGGCCTCCTGTTTCTCCCTACCTGCGGGCATCCTGCGGGAGGTGAGCTTCGACCGGGCGGATATCCGTTTACAGCCGGGGGACCTGCTGCTGCTGCTTTCCGACGGGGCCCTGGGCGACGGGACCGACTGGATTTGCGCCGAGCTGGAGCGTTTCGAGGACGGGGACGCCAAGGAGCTGGCCGACAGCATCGCCGCGTCGGCCCGCCGCCGGCGCAGCGACGGGCATGAGGATGATATTACGGTCATGGCGGCCGTGGTGCGCAGCGCCGTATAAAAAGGAAGGGGCCGGGTCTGTAAGACCCGGCCCCTTCCTTTTTTTATACCCTGTCATGGCAGCCATTTTTCCAGCTCACAGGTAATTATGATAATAAGCCTCTTTTTCTATTTATTTTTTAAGCTTTCGTTATTGCGAAACATTATATCAAAAATAAGAATTAAAATGAAATAGATCGGATAAAGTTAGAATCTGGAATAGTAAACAACAAGGAGGAAGTAAAAAATGGTCATTCGAGAGGTAAGCGAGGAAAAATGGGAACGTCTATATGAGCAAATCGTCAAATACGGGAAAGGCGCGCCTCTATCCAACCAATACGATGTGGACATGAACTGCAATGGGGTCGAGTACATATTAAAAGTACAGCCGACGCAGGACCGAAAAATTGCAATTTTACAAGCCATGGAGGTTTGTCCTGACAAAACGCTAGGGTTCAAGGATTATTTCCTGATTGATGAGGCGGACGTTCTGTCGGCCTTACTGGAGATTTTGATTTATCAGGGAGCGGCACGGAGAGCCACACTCTAAAAGCTTATCTTGTCAATCGGAATGATAGCGGCGGCATTAAGGCTTTTCCCGGCGGCGGATTCGTTTTTTTATTGTCCAGCTTAGAGGGAGGTTTCGCGCCAGATATCCTTTTTCTTATTACTCCATTACCTGATCTAATAGCGCGACCCCCTCTTTTTTAAAGCGAAAAAAGAGGGGGGAGAAAAACGCTCGCGGGGGCCTTACCCCCGCGGCCCCCGCCGGAAACGAAACCGGCGAAGCATGCAGGAAGTAGTGCCTCTGAGGAAGCTGAGAAGCCCAAAAATCGTACCAATTTTTGGACAGGAACTTGGCAGCCTCTCAGGAACTCGGCGGGATATAACAATACACTGGTCTAGGAGCACACTCCCGCCGACACTTATCTGAGCTTTAGCTGGCTACGTTTCACTTATCCGCCGGTAGTGAGTGGAAAACGTTAGCTTTTTGGGAAGCAGAGAGGTAAAGGAAAGCAGAGGGTAAGCAACAAAGTTTTAATGGACCCGGTTCATAGCTACGAGAGTAGATGTTAGAAGAGGCCGACTAGGAATGGGGAGAACCTGTTAGTAGCAACTAACGGGAAGCGATAAATTAGCAGCCTGCGGCTGAGGGGAAGCGAGTGGAGTAACGGAAAAAGGTTGCAGGGAGGTACCCCGTAGGGCG